>CANSGE010000017.1 GCA_947646295.1 uncultured Bacteroidales bacterium | reverse complement strand
AAGGGGGTGAGCAGGTGCCTGATGGCGCCGTAGCGCAGTTCGCCGCGCTCTCCGATGCTGAATTCCGTACCCAGACTTTTAAGTCCGGCTGCGATATCGTCGACCACCATCTGATGCTCCAGGATATTCTTTTCGTCCCATGCCTCGGCATCGGTCCGTGTGCCCGCGAGTGCCATTGTGGCAAATTCGCCATCCGGACCGTATGACACGAGCAATTCGGGAGTCGCCCCGAGCCAATAGCCATAGTCGGGATGATAGCTGAGGTGACAGAATGCTTCGGGAAATCTCTCGAAAAGCTGCTCAGCCACCGCGGCCCAGTCGACATCAGCCGCCTCGCCGCATATCACCCGCGATACCACGGCCTTGCCTCCGTCGCGACGCAATTGCTCTATCAGACGCTCCAGCCCGGCCACATAGTCGGCTTTGCACGTGGAGGCCTGCGGCATTTCACGCTCGGCCGAACCGATCCAAGGCGTCCTTGCGAAATCGCCTCCTGTGAGAATCTCGCCGGAGCCGGGAAAACGGTATACGGCGAAAGGGACGCCCTCGCTCTGTGCCTTTTGCAGGAGCGGTGCTATTGTAGCTGACAGTCGCATGGCTTAACGGTCTACCTTTCCGATCAGGTCGAAGGCCTCGGAGCCGGTGATACGCACATTCACGATATCGCCGGGATGCAGGGCCACATCTTTGCCCACGAGCACCTCGGGGTCAACTTCGGGAGAGTCAAATTCGGTACGACCCACGTAATAATCGTCTTCCTCTGAGTCGATTATCACCGGCAAGACGCGTCCGATCGTGGATTCGTTGATTTCACCGGCGATTTTCTCCTGCAGAGCCATCAGACGGTCGAGACGCTCCTGCTTGACTTTCTCGGGTATATTGTCGTCGAGGTTCTTGGCCGCGTAGGTGTCATCTTCCTCGCAGTAGGCGAATGCTCCCATGCGCTCAAAGCGTTGCTCGGCCACAAATTCCATCAGCCTCTCGAAGGCCTCATCCGTCTCACCGGGGAAGCCTACCATCAAGGTGGTGCGGATATGTATGCCGGGCACCTCGCGGCGCAGGCGCGCCAGCAGCTCGCGTGTCTCGTCGGCAGTGATATGACGGCGCATGTTGGCCAACACACCGTCGTCAATATGCTGGAGAGCTATGTCGAGGTAATTACACACATTGGCGTAGCGGGCCATCACCGGCAATACATCATAGGGAAAATCCGACGGATAGGCGTAGTGCAGGCGGATACGCTCAACTCCAGAGGTGAGAGCCATTTTCTCAACAAGCTCGGCCAACGCGCTGCGGCCATAGAGGTCGTGGCCGTAGGCCGAGAGGTCCTGGGCGATCACATTGAATTCCTTCACTCCACGTGATACAAGGGTGCGCACCTCGTCAAGAATCTCCTCCACCGGGCGCGACTTGAAGCGGCCCGTGATGAGAGGTATGGCACAAAAGGCGCAGAAACGGTTGCATCCCTCGGCTATCTTGAGATAGGCATGATGCGAGGGTGTGGTGATGATGCGGTCCCAGGGACGTGCAAGCGGCTCCATAGCGGAAGGATCGTCGGCATAGTCACTCTTGAGGGTCGAAATCACTTTCTCCCACTCGAATTTGCCGAACCAGGCGTCGACCTCCGGAATCTCCGCGGGCAGCTCGGCCTTGTAGCGCTCCGAGAGGCAACCCATCACGTACACTTTGCGTACTCCGCCGCGGGCTTTGCCCTTGCCGGCGCAGGCCTGCAGGATGGTGTCGATCGACTCCTCCTTGGCATCAGAGATGAAACCGCAAGTATTTATCACCACGGCATGTGCTCCCTTGGGCGTCTCCTCATGCGACACGTCGAAGCCGGCCTCGCGCAGCATGTGAGCCACACGCTCCGAATCGACAAGGTTTTTGGAGCAGCCCAGCGATATGATATTGACCTTCGGACGCGACATCAGCGGTTGGCAAAAAGTGATTCTACAAATTCGCGTTTGTCAAATACCTGCAGGTCGCCTATGCCTTCGCCCAGACCTATGTACTTGACCGGTATCTTGAATTGGTCGCTGATGCCTATCACCACGCCGCCGCGGGCAGTGCCGTCGAGCTTGGTGATGGCCAGGTCGGTCACCTGTGTGGCGGCTGAGAATTGGCGAGCCTGTTCGAAAGCATTCTGTCCAGTGGAGCCGTCGAGCACGAGCAGTACTTCCTGCGGAGCACCGGGCACTACCTTCTCCATCACGCGTTTGATTTTCGAAAGTTCGTCCATGAGGCCCTTCTTGTTGTGGAGTCGGCCGGCGGTATCAATGATCACCACGTCGATATCATTGGCCACCGCGCTCTGGAGCGTATCGAAAGCCACGGCGGCGGCATCTGAGCCAAGCTGCTGCTTCACCACAGGCACGCCTGCGCGGCGTCCCCACTCGTCGAGCTGCTCCACGGCGGCCGCGCGGAAGGTATCAGCCGCACCGAGCATCACCTTGTAGCCGGCCTGCTTATAGCCATATGCCAGCTTGCCGATAGTGGTGGTCTTGCCCACACCGTTGACACCCACGACCATGATCACGTAGGGCTTCTTGCCCTGCGGCACGCGGAATTCGCCGTTGGTATTCACGCCATTGTCATTTTCAGCTAACAGCTCACTGATCTCCTCGACGAGCATCTCGTTGAGTTCGTTCATGTCCACGTACTTGTCACGTGAAGCGCGCTCCTGGATGCGTTCGATGATACGGAGAGTCGTCTCCGCGCCCACATCCGAGGTGATGAAAATCTCCTCCAGCTGATCAAGGAAATCATCATCGATGCTTTTGCGACCCACGATAGCACGTTTGAGCCGGCCCCATACGCCCTCTTTGGTCTTTTCGAGACCCTTATCAAGTGTTTTCTTTTTTTCTTTAGAAAAAATGCTGAAAAATCCCATTTACTATATATTTGAGAGTATTTTTGAAATAATGTGCAAATATACAAAAAGTATCCCAATCGCCACGCACTTGACAAAAATGTTTGAAGCCCCTACTCTCAATGGGCGGTGTGTTATAAGATTTTTTGTATCTTTGCATATGGAAAATTTGCAAGAATTAAAGATTTCCAAAGAATTTGTCTGCCCTAATTGCGGACATCGTCACTCTATTGATGAAGCAGATGAGAAAGAATAACGATGGACGAGCTTGATGATTTAGACGCATACAACGGTGACACAGAACATGATATGTGGGTGGACTTTGCATATCATGAGAATACCGATGAACTGCCCGACCTTTTCGATGATGAGGCTGTGGACGATTTTATAAACAACCTTAACGACTAGGAATAACCATGCCAAAATTATATAATAATTATAGCGTTTACGACCTCGCAAATGGAGGAGCTGAAACCACATTTGACTTTTCTGATATTGCCGACATCTATGCTGTTGACAATACAGATGGTGAATACTCACAAGATGGTGAGCCGACTAATAAAGAATATGTTTGTGTCGAGTTGAAAGATGGAACATCTCACGTTTTCGATTGCCCCCTTCAAACCACCATTAACCTTGTGCGCAACTTTATGCGTTTCAGGGTAGGCGCGTCTCTGGACCTTAAACCCGATAAGATGTATATTCGGCCGGAAGTAAATTATTGATTCTTTCACCATCAATCCCCTAAACATGAAAATCCTTATTGCGCTCCTTATACTCTGCATTTGCGTAATTCTCTACAAACTTGTGAGCAAAGGAGAAAAGAAGCTCCAAATGCAACAGTTACCAAAGCAACCCAAATCGAATCTGTCTCCCGAGCAGACTCATTTTCTTCAAACAGTCGGTAGGCTGTTCAAAGAAAATAGAGCCATGCCCCTCTTAGAAGTTTATGAGGAGTGCGGTATACCCCACAATGTGGTTTACAGCCGCAATCCCGATTTAATTCGTCAACACATACCTTTCGAGAAAGGAAGTGCCACGGATAACGTCTTTATGACTTACGCACTTGCTATCAGCAAGCGTTATGGACTTATGAATGAAGCAATCCCGACACATCCGAATGATGTTTTGCAGATAAATCTACATAAGCACGAAGCTATCTATCATGTGATATATAGCGTAGTTCTCTATCAAGAGAAAACTACTGTTACCAATGTCACTTACACAGGTTTTCGTTGGACTTCGGGCCCTATATGCATGGGCAATCTTAATGTGATGACAAATGAGATTACCCAATTGTCGCCCGTGGATGTGGGGCACTTGGTATTCACCAATCAACGCCTTATCTTTATTGGCAAACAAAAGGATGTGAATAAGCAAGTAAAACTCGCAGACATTCTTTTCTGCAATATGTACCAAGACGGCGTAATGGTTCATATACCTAATAAGAAGCCTCTTGTGTTCAAGTTCAATGAAAACAAGGATTTCGAGATTTACCAAATCTCTGACGGTATCAACGAGTTCGCTCTCATTTATGATCGTTTGCGCAATGGCACATATTCTGAAAATCTAGTCGCCCTCAACTCGGATATGACTGAGAAATCCCCTTCCTTCGACTTCTCGGCAGATCTCTCAGCCAAGGGGTATGATGAGCTCGTTAACGACATCATCAAGAGTAGCGTCAAAGGAGAGCTGCTTTTGACTTCATCGATTCAGCGCAAATATGAAATCGGTTACACAAGAGCCGGAAGAATTACCGACCAACTTGAATATCTCGGGGTTGTTTCACCATCAGTAAATGGTAAGAGAGAATGGCTCGTTGGTGCTGATGAAGTCAGGAAGATAGGCACTCTCATCGAAGACGCAAAATCATATAACTGTGGATAAATTGCGTTGCGGAAGGGGCGACGAGCTTTCGTGAGTCGGGCCTAAGATACTGATTGTGAGGCACTCATCAGCTTGTCACTTTTGCAGAAAGAATCCAATAACGCAGACTCTCGGAGAAATCCGGGAGTCTGTTGTTTTTGTACCCCTCGCCACCACCGAGGGAGAGTGGAATGGTGGACTTCGTTCTTCACAGCGGTAAGGATTTTACCGTTCAATGAAGCCTCTGTTGTCGGGAGGGGTGGGGAGTACTCCCATGCACCTTAAAGCTGTATTCAATTGCATTTAGCATCTGGGATACATTTTCTATTGGAGCTTTGGCTGTGGGGGAGAATTTCACGGTTTAGATTGGTGGGATGTAAGTGGTTGCTGCGTGGGAGGGTAAGGCTGGCCGGGGTGCCGGGGGACGCTACGTATTTTGCGGTGTAAAAATCAAACGCGGGGCGGCGCGATTGTAAACTGCGCCCCAAAAGTTTTGTGTCAACTTTTGGGGCGCAGTTGATGGTGTCAGGCAGCCTCGTCGTCAATCGTATGATTGTTGTCAGTGCTGGTGGTGGTCGCCTTGATGCTTTTTGCGGAGATGACGGATCCAGATGTAGTAGCCTGTGAGGGGGAGCGTGGCTCCGAGAAGTGCTCCGAGCAACCACAGGATGCGTGTCACGATGCCTCCGAGACCGCCGGTATGTATGGCGTAGATCCAGCCGCGCAGCTTATTGGCTTCGTTGGAATCGGCATACTTCGATTCGAGGGTGAGTTCGCCCGAACGGCGGTTGAAGCTGTAACGGTCGGATGCACGGCCATTGCCTGTGGTGCCGAGTGTCACTGATGCTGTCTCGGCGCCGATGGTGATCTGGGGTGCATGGGGATTCTTGGCCTGCAGCTCGTCATAGACCTGCTGCCAGCGTCCGAACTCGGAGTGACGGCGGCCTTCGCCGCGGCCCTCGCCACGTCCTTCCGGGCGTCCTTCACGACGTCCCTCACCTCGACCCTCCGGACGGCCTTCGCCACGACCTTCACCTCGTCCTTCACCTCGTCCCTCGGGGCGGCCTTCTCCACGCTCGTGACGTGCATTGCCTTCGCCACGGCCTTCCGGGCGGCCTTGGGGCTTGTCGGCTGAGGCGGGAGCTGCCTGTGCGAAGTTGCGTGGTGTGTGCTCGACGCCGCAGACGGCATAGAATGCGGTGCGATACCAGTCAAATGACCATGTGAGGCCTGTAAGTGCCATCGCGAGGACAAAAATGACAGCGTACATGCCGCCGGCTACGTGGAGGCCTTTCCAAAAGCCTTTCCAGCCGTTGGAGAAAGATATCGTGGTGAACTTCTTGAAATTCTTGCGTGCGCGGGGCCACCAGAGCACTATGCCTGAGATAAGTGCTATCACAAAGACAAGTGTGGAGATGCCTACGAGCAGCTTGCCTATCTTGACTCCGTCGCCATGGGGATTGGCGCTGTCAAGCAGCCAGCGGTGGAGCTTGAACATAGTGGAGAAGAAGCCGAGGCGCTCGTAGCGTCCGGTGATCTCGCCCGAATACTGGTCGATGAACACGGATGCGCGGCGGGGCTTGGAGAGGTTGACCTGATATGTGCGGTCCTTGTCGCTGAAGATGGTCACGCCGGTGATCGAGGAGCTGTCGGGGAGGGTAGCTTTGACAGTCTCCATGAGTTGACCAAGCGGGAGCGGCTCTTCGCCCTGAGCCTTGACGAAATATACATCGCTCTTGACTGCACGGGTGATTTCGGGCTCAAAGATGAGCATCGCACCCGAGAAGCATATCAAAGTGATGAAGATGCCGAAAGGTACCGAGAGCCAGAGATGAATTTTTCTGAAAAATTTCATGATTCAGCGATTATTTAGCAGGAGTCATGTAGCCGAAACCGTTGATTTCGGTAGCTTCGATGGTCACGCCACGTGTGGCGACTGCTGTTTTGGTGTCGATAGCATAGATGGCGGGGTATTCGTTCTCGACATTGATGGGGATGTATACCTTGCCGTTCTGATTGTAAACGGTTTTGCCGATGGATGATACATTTTCGGGGAGACCTGTCACGTAAGTGAGTTTCTTGGAGGAAGCGTTGAATATAGCGAGCTCTGTTGCAGCGAAGCCTTTCTGAGTGATAGGACGGTCGTACATGACCAAGATGAAGTTGTCGCCACCGGCAGCCCAGCAACGCATGAATGTGCGGTTGCCACCGGGAGTCTGAGCCTCGAGGTTGCAGTAGTAGTCGTCGAACTCGGTCTTGCCGGCGGGGATGCGGCAAACGCCTGCGGGGAGCTTTGTCTGCTGGAGGGGATCGGTCATAGTCTTGGCATAGCTGGGCGAGAATACGTAGATATCGCCATTGTCGGCAGCCCAGACAGTCTGGTAGTACTGAGAGCGGAAGCGGCCGCAGGGTGTACTGATTTTTTCAGTCTTGGCCAAAGCCGGATTTGTGAGGTCGGCATTATCATAAATTGCCACCCAGCATTCGTCGGGGTACTGTGTGCCGGAGATGGTGCCGGCCTTGTATGAGCCGCCGCCCTGACCGCCGGACTCAGTGGTGAGGAGGTGTTCGTATCCTTCGCGGATCCATTTGCCATTGTCGTATGCTGCGCCGTATTGGCTGAGGCCCATGGGGATTGCACCGCAATAGAGGTGTGAGCCGCTCTGCTCTGCGCCGGAGAGGGTGACGTATTCACCGTTGCCGAGGAAGTTTTCCATCGAATATGCACCGGTGGATGTATTGTTGTTGGTGGCTGTACCGTTGACCACGTCGAGGTATGTCACCAGCAGAGTCATGGGCACGTAGCCGTGGCTGTCGGCCTGGTCGGCAGGGCCATCACCGGTGGACATTGTCAGAATATAGTCGTTGTAAGTGCCGTATGAGGAGAAGCGTGAGATGCGGAATTTTGTCTTGTCGGCCACCATTTCGCCGTCGGCGCCCAGTGTGTAGCGGCGTGTTCCGCCGGCCTCGCCCTGGTTGTATGCGAGAGCGTAGAGATAGTCTTTGTAGAATATCCATTGTGTAGCACCGTCGTTGACGAGGCCGTTGCCTACGGTGGTGAGCTGGCCTTCGTCGATGGAGTTGCCTGTCAGAAGTACGTAACCGTTGCTGTTGGAACCTTCCACTGTAGTTGCAACAACAAATTTACCGTTGCCGGCTTCCTCCGTGGGAGGAGTTGTTGTGTCAGGTTCGTCATTATCGGAGCAGCTTGTAAGCATTACCGAGGGAATCGCCGCAAGGGCGAGCATACCTAAAATTGATTTTTTCATTTGATGGTTTGTTATATTAATTACCGAAATATACTCTTATCTTGCCGTAGAAGGCACGTCCGGCCTTCTGGAGGCTAAAGTTGTCGTAGAGGCGGGCGTTGGTGAAGTTGCGACATTCGAAAGACAGATTGTAGCGACCTCGGCCGATGCCGTATGATATAGTGAGATTGTGGGCAAACTGATCGGGCACCATATAGTCATCGCGGTTGGCGCCGAGGTTGGCCGAGTAGTAGCAGAAGCTATGTGTGTACTGATTGTCGTAGGTGACGGTGAGTACATTTGTCTTTGCACCGAGGCCGTGCCAATAGAAATTCACGTCGGAATCGGCGAAAATATAGGGGAGATTTGGCATGCGCTGGCGATAGGCGAGGTTGGCGACGGAGCTTCCCTGGGCGTGGCGCATGTTGTCGCGGACGTTCATCTGTGTGAAGTTGCCGCCCACACTGAGCCAACGGGAGAAGCTGTATCGAGCTGAGATATTGAAGCCTTTTGTATCGACCTTGCCGTAGTTGACATAAGTGGCAGCTGACTTGCCGCCGCTGAGTGCAAGGAGGTTGCGCTGGATGTAGTCGCGGGTGTCGCGGTAGACGAAGCCGGCCTCTACGTATATTGTATTGTTGCCGAAATTCTTATTGTAGCTGAGGTTGAGGTTGACATTGTTGCTCGATTCGGGGCGGAGTGTGATATCGCCCATCTCGAGGTCTTCGTCGCCGAACATCTCCTCGATAGTGGGGAGGCGATATGCCTTCTCGTATGAAGCCTTGAGCTGGAATCCGAGAGGAATCATCCATGTGCCGGCGGCGCCGTAGCCGAAGTGGTCGAGGGAGCGGGAGGTCTTCTCATAGACGTCCTGGGCGGAAGATGTGGCCATCGGCCCGGAGACGTATTGATGGTATTCCTTGCCGAAAACTGTGAAGTTGAGTTTGTCGTTGGGGACGAAGCGGTATGAGAGTCCGGTGATGTTTTTGCTTGTGATCTTTGCGTATTCGTCGCGGCCCGGAGGGTTTGTGAGGAGGTCTTCGTTGTGGCGGTTGAACGAATTGAATACGTCGTTGACGGTGAAGAAATGCTTGTCGCGCAGCTTGTAATTGGCTGTGAATGCGGCGGCCCAGTTGTTGTTGACGGATTGGGAGAGCTGGTAAGACTGTTCGCCGGGCGAATTGAGGGGAGCTGTCTCGCCGAGCCAATTGTATTTGACCATTGCCGTATCGACGTTGGTGGTGTAGTCGCGGTTGAAGTTGGCGTTGAAGGCCACATCGAGACCTTTGACGAAAAGGTTGTGCTTGCCGTATTCAATCGAGGGCATGAGGGAGTGGCCATGGCGGTGCTTGGCGCCGTAGACGATATCCTGGCGCACGCCTGTCTGGACTTCCTTGTACATATGCGAATAATTGAATCCTACGAGGAGGCGGTCGGCCCAGCTTTTGTTGACGAAGCCCACTTTTGCTATGACGGCTTCATTGTGGTAGGTATCGTTGAAGCGTTTTACGTGGAAGAGCTTGCTTTCGTCGATTGTGCCGTTGACAAAATTCTCGACGGGTGCATCGACGTAGTAATTGTTGTCGGAGTAATTCTGAAAGGCGTTGATTTCGTATTTGAAACCGTTGGCGAGCGTCTGTCCGAAGTTGACGTATGACTTGTGGGTATTGAAAGAGCCGTATGAATAAGAAGCATCGACGAACCATCGGCGCTGGCGGCGTGGAGTGACAATATTGATGACGCCGCCGATGGCATCAGTGCCGAAGCCTACGGGAACGACGCCACGATATACCTCGATGCGGTCGGCAAAGTTGACGGGAATGTTGTTGAGACCGAAAGAGCTGCCGACGCCTTCCTGCGGGACGCCGTCGATGAATACCTTGATGTGCTTTCCGCTGAAGCCGTCCATTGTGACGGCCATATCGGAGCCTACGCCGCCGCTCTCGCGGATTTTCATGCCGGGGGCTTTGCTGAGAGCCTCGCTTAGAGTCTTTGTGGTATTGACGAGCTCCTGGGTATTGACAGCGGTGGCGTTGAAGGCAGAGTTTTTGACTTTGCTGATCTGATTGCTCACGACGATGACCTCAGCCAATTGGGTTGACATCTTGAGTTTGACATTCATTTTCTTGCGCTCGCCGGCGGCGATCTCAATGCCGGCCTCCTGTTTCTGGAAGCCTACTGAAGAAAATACGATGGTGTATTTTCCGGCAGGGGCTGAGATATGATACAGACCTTTTTCGTTTGTGGAGCAGGTGTATGAAGTGCCTTTGAGATATACAGTAGCGTAATCAATAGGCTCGCCCTCCATAGAGAGAACTTTACCGGAAATCATGCCCGAAGTGGTCTGGGCAGATGCTGCGTGAAAAAATGCGAGTGCAAGTAGAGAAATGATTAACTTAAGATATGATTTCATCTGTGATTTTCAAAATTTGCCTGCAAAATTATGAGTTTAAAGTGATATAAAATCATATATACATATATGTAGTGGCAAATTGCATTAAAGTGGTGGCAAACGACCTCGGCCGGTGCACGACTCTAATGGGAAAATTAGTAACTTTGCACCACGAAACCAAAGTGCGTGGAGCTCCATGAAATATATCTCGCTGTACATAGATATCGCCTTCTGCGTGGTAGTGCTGCCGGTGATGATGCTCATCTTCCCGATCGAGCGCTGGTATCACAACTTCCAGTGGTATGTGTATCTTGTGGGAGCATGGCTGTATCTGCTCTATATCGCGAACCGTATGGTGACGGTGCCGGCGCTTTTCAGCGGCGGACAGAGACGTCGTCTCGGGATGCTGGCCCTGCTGGTGTCGGTGGCGGTGACATATGCTATTTCGAGCATAACGTTGTATACGCCCAAAATCAATATCCATGATCTGGGCATCGTACGGATCTTCCCGATGATACAGCAGTATCAGCAGGCTGTGTGGTCGCTCTTCATGATAGTGGAGGCGTTCAGCTTCGCGGTGGGCATGCTCACGCAGGCCAATGGCGAGCGTATGCGGAGATTCGAAGCGGAAGCCGAGCGCGACAAAGCGGAGATAGAACTTTACAAGGCTCAGATCAAGCCACATTTCATGTTCAATACACTCAACTCTCTCTACGGGCTTTTTCTCACCCAAAACCCCAACGCTCTGGAGTCATTGGAGAAATATATATCGATGATGCGGTATATCCACACCTCATCGCAGTGCGACCTGGTGCCGCTGACCGATGAAGCTGACTACATACGGCGCTATGTGGGGCTGCAGTCGCTGCGGCTCAACGAGATGACGAGCGTGTCGATGACCATCGACATCGAGCACGATGATCTGCCTGTGCCCCCGATGCTGCTGGTGACCTTTGTGGAGAACTGTTTCAAGCACGGCGCCTCACCCGTGGAGGAGAGCCGCATAGAGATATCGCTTGTGGAGAAAGAGGGTGTGCTGCGATTTGAGACGGTCAACCGCATTTTCCCTGTCAAGCGCATAGGCGAACATATGGGTATAGACAACTGCCGCAAGCGGCTCGAGCTGCTCTACCCGGGGCGTCATGAAATGTCGATAAAGTCCGACGGGACGTTTTTTAATGTCAAATTATCAGTAAGATTGATATGATCAGATGTGTAGCGATAGATGATGAACCGATAGCACTGAGTATCATCCAGGAATATTGCCGGCGATACGGCGATATTGAGCTGAGGACGTTCACCTCACCCATCTCAGGGATGGAGTGTATCAAATCGGAGCGTCCGGAGCTGGTATTTCTCGACATAGAGATGAAGTCGCACAACGGAGTGGAGCTCGCCCGGGAGCTGCCCGAGGGCACGAATCTGATATTTACCACGGCCTTCGCCCAATATGCACTCGAGGGCTTCGACGCTGATGCTGTGGACTTCCTGCACAAGCCTATCTTCTACGAGCGCTTCAAGCGTGCGGTAGACAAGGCCGTAAAATGGATGAGCCGCGAGCAGGGGGCACAGCCGGGGGATCTGATAACCCTGAAAGTAGAACATAAAAATGTGATAATCAATCCGCAGGATGTGCTTTTCGTGGAGGCAATGGACAACTATGTGAAGGTGTTCCGCCGCGATATGCCGACTGTACTCTCGCAAATCACGATGAAGGAGATGGAGAGCCTGCTGCCTGAGGATGCTTTCATGAGAGTGCACCGGTCATTCATCATATCGGTGAATGCAATCGAAAAGATATCCAACCGTAAGATCTATATAGGCGGAGTGGAGCGTCCGATACCGGTGGGACGTAAATATCTCGAAGAATTCAACAAACTATACAGTAATCTAAAGAATAAATAAGGAAACTATGAAAAAATCAATTGTAATGCTGCTGGCCGTGCTTGCCTCGATGCTGTCAGGCTCGGCATATGCTGGCGACCGCATCAATCAGCGCGATCTGCCGACGGCGGCCCGCGAATTTCTGGCCAAGTATTTCATAAAGGACACAATCCGCAAAGTGGAGAAAGACCAGGGCCACCGCGGGATGGAATATGAAGTGGACTTCACAAACGGCGGAGAAGTGGAATTCAAATCGGACGGCAGCTGGAAAAGTGTGAAGGCTGCGCGTGGAAGCGTTGTGCCCGAGGGTATCGTGCCCGCAGCTATCGTGAAGCATGTCGCTGAAAACTTCGAAGGACAGAGCATCGTGGAAATCTCACGCAAACGCGGGGGCTATGAAGTAGAACTCTCCAACGGCAGCGAGCTGATGCTCACCGAAGATGCCAAACCGCTTGCACGCCGCGAAGGCCGAGGCGATCATCGTCCCAAATAATAGACTATTATCGGAAACATTAAAGAATGGGAGCAGCCGGAAGTGATTCCGGTGCTCCCTATTTCAGTAAAAAAGATTATGGTTGCAAATACAGACACAAAATCACACATGAGGCGGGGATATCTGGTATTTCTGCTGGTATTTTTAGGAATGTTGTCGGCTTTCGGCCCCTTCGTGACCGATATGTACCTGCCTGTGCTCCCGCAGATGGCCGATATATTCGGCTGCTCGGCCTCCACAGCACAGCTGGGTCTGACGATGAGCCTTATCGGCCTGGCCGTCGGGCAGCTGTTTTTCGGGCCGGTGAGCGATAAATACGGGCGCAAGCCGGTGCTGACACTGTCGCTGGTGCTCTTTGCGGCATCGACGGTAGTGATACTGTTCTCGCCGACGATGGAATGGTTCAATCTGTGCCGTCTCTTCCAAGGTATCGGTGGTGCGGGGGGCATCGTGCTCTCGCGCTCGATAGCTACGGATTACTATACCGGCCGCGAGCTGGCCAAAACACTTGCCATCATCGGCGCCATCAACGGCATCGCTCCCGTGGCATCGCCTGTTGTAGGTGGCCTTGTGGCTACGTTCACGGGGTGGCAGGGTATCTTCATAGTGCTGCTGTGCATCGGCCTGGTCATCCTGGCGATGTGTGTACCCTTCGAGGAGTCGCATCCGCAGGAGAAGCGGTCGAAAGAGAGTATCCTGGCATCGTTCGGGGCGTTTCTGAAGCTTGCGGGACGGCCATACTTCTGTGCCTATGTGCTGATGTACTCCTTTGCTTGCGCGATACTTTTCGCGTATATCTCGTCGGCCTCGTTCATCATACAGAATCATTACAGCTACTCGCCGATGGTATTCTCGGTATGCTTCGCTATCAATTCGGTATTTATCGGAGTGGGCTCAGGGCTGTCGGTGAAGATCCGCAATTCGGCCAAGGGCGTGCTGATAGGGAGCTGCATACTGCTGGGGGCCACGCTGCTGCAGTTTGTGCTCGCGCACACGGTGTATGTCTTCGCGATGTATGAGGTGCTGACCATCATCACACTGACGGGTGTAGGATTTGTCTTCACGGCCTCCACGACGCTGACCATGACCGAGGGTCGCGACTATATCGGGGCTTCGTCGGCTCTTTTCGGCGCGATGGGATTTCTCTTCGGTGGTATTGTTTCGCCGCTCGTGGGTATTGGCGACATCGTAAGCTCGACCACGCTGGCGATGCTCATCTGCGCGTCGCTGATCTTCATTTTGGGCATACTTGCCATACGGAGAAAGGTGTAATGGCAATATTTTGACGATACTTACGTTAAAATGGCATGCAAATGCAATTGACGAAGAACACATCGGACACTCTCAAGCTGGTGGCAGCATTGATAATAGCGGTCTTTCATTTTTCGCAAGAAGTACATGCGAATAAGATGACGGACTGCTTCTTATATTATGTCCATCTCGATTTTCTATCCTATATGGCAGTGGGACTCTTTTTCTTTCTCTCGGGCTATGGCCTGATGGAGAGTGAACGGAAATCTCATCTGAGCTTCCGGGCTTTCGTTAAAAATCGTTTTTTCAAGCTGTTCTATCCGATTGCTCTCGTCACAGTAATATGGCTTGTCGCGTCAAGCTTTCTGATGGAGACTTCTCCGTTTTTAATGTCGAACAAGTTTTACGAGGGAATGCCATGTGTGCATATAGGCGATGTGATGATTGACTTCGGCGACGATGTCCTTTGGTTTGTGAAGGTGCTTGCTGTACAGTATCTGATGTTTTTTGTATTTTCGGCAATCGACCGGTATAATAGCAGATTGGGCACAGTATTCGTGCTGGTCGCGACAATCTCGATCACTGCCGGGGTGTATCATTTCTTCGCTCCATATTATTGCATTAGCGTGCCAATGTTCGGAGTGGGTGTCCTGCTGTCGAAGTATAGACATGACGCCAAATTGTTTTTCTTGAGCTTGCTCTGCTCAGGATTATTGCTGACAGCCGGAGCGTTTATATTTCTGAGTAGAAATCTGCTACACTTTGTGCTGATATATGAGATAATTCTCCCGGCAGTGTTGCTACCATGCTTCGTGAAGTCGTATGATATCAAGCTGCCGGCGATAGCGGCAGGTCTGTCGTTGGATGTGTACATCATCCACTATAAGGTGCTGATGGCGCTGATGGAAAACATGGCACATATGAAACTATGGCTTTTCGTGAGCTTGACAGTGGTACTGTCAATAGGATTCAATCTGCTACGGAATTACCTGCGACCGAAGCTGAAGATGCCTGCAGTGACAGCAAAGGCTATGGCGAGGTAAAGGCATACGTGGACAGCTGATGTCATGGCCGCGAGCAGGGCAAACACGATGGTGACGAGCGTGGCACCGAGTGTCTGACCGACAAGGCGCGCCGTGCTCTGCATGCCTCCGGCGCCTCCAGTGCGCTGAATGGGCGTGGCGAGCACCATGACGATGTTGTTGGGTGTCTGGAAGAGTCCGAATCCGATGCCGCAGACGGCCATGCGCCAGGCGATAGATACTTCGCTGATGCCCACCGGGGCTGTGATAAGCAACAGCACGCCGACGGCATAGACGCCCATACCAACGGCGGCTGTGACGCCGGCGTTGTGTTTTTCGACGAAGCGGGCCGCCAAGGGGGAAATGATCATGGTGGCGAGCGGCCAGGGTGTCATGAGGAGTCCGGTGGTGATCTCGCTGAAGCCGAAGCTATTGAGGAATAGGAAGGGGAGGGATATCATGGCGAGATTCTGCGCGATGAAGGAGCATACGGATGTGATGATGCTGAGGGAGTAGATGCGTATGTGGAAGAGGTCGACGGGTAGCATCGGCTCGTCGTGATGTAGCTGACGGCGCACGTAGAATACGCCAATGATGAGCCCGGCGGCAAGTATGGCGGCGTTGATCCAGAAATCACCCTTGCGGGCAAAATTGCCTATGGCGAGGAAAATGAGTCCGAAAACGACAACATTCTGTATGGCGCTCGTCCAATCATATTTCTGCGGCTTCTCCTTGGGCGGGTTATGGGGGAGGAGGCGCTTGCCGAGGATGAAGGCGAGTATGCCGAAGGGGATGTTGATGAGGAAGAGCCAGTGCCATGATGCCACGGAGAGTATGGCGCCTGCGATGGTAGGACCGGCGGCGGTGGCGATGGCGATGACCATGGCGTTGAGTGCCAGGCCGCGGCCGAGAATATTGCGGGGATATATCAGGCGTGTAAGGGCTATGTTGACGCCCATGACGCATGCCGCACCTATGCCTTGCAATATGCGCGCGCACACGATCATTATAAAAGACTGCGAAGCGGCACAAAGGGCCGATGCAAGTGTAAATATGGTGACTCCGATAAGAAAACTGCGGCGATAGCTGTAGCGGTCGCCAAATGCCGATACCGGCAGGAGGAGCATGGTGATGAATAGCTGGTAAACCGTGATAATCCATACCGCCGAGGAGTCGGAGACATCAAATTTATCGGCCATCACGGGCAGTGCGACGTTGACAAGAGTCACGTCGAGCACTGTCATGATGAGCACGATGAGTACTGCCAGAATGGCGGTATAGTCACGTATCGAGAATTTTTCCTGCATTGATTATTTGCTTTGACGGAAGAGCCACTCGAGGACGGGGGTGAGCTTATATGCGTAATCGAATGAATACATGTGTTCGCTCCCGCGGCCATCGGCGGGAAGGACTGATTTGGGCGAGAAGTTGATGATGTTGATGGGTGCGCCCTGGGCGAGCATCTCGGCGGCGAGCTTATCCTGCTCGGCCTGCGGGAGCTTGGCACTCCACTCGCGGAATTCGTATTTGATACCGGCTTTATCGGCAGCTTTCTCCACGGCCTCGATATCGGGGAACGAATGGCCGCTCTTGCCCGCGGTGACAAAGGTGAATTTGTGCTTGACGAGTTCGGCAAAATTCGATGTATCCCAATGACAGTCGACGAAAAGCGATGCGGCGAAAACATCGGGATAGGTGACATTGTAGTACATCGAAATCATTCCACCCATTGACTGTCCTGTGGTGTAGAGGCGTGCGGCATCGATATTCTTATCGTCCTGAAGGCTTTTGAGAAGGCGGATGACGACGTCGACTTCGTCGGTATGCTCATAGGCATCGTTGACGGCCACTCCGGCGAACTGAGGCACGAGGACGTAGCAAGGATTTTTGGCCTGCCAGGCGTCAGTGGCCCATACGAGGGCGCCGTAGCCTTGTGTGAGAGGGCTGGTATAGTCGTCGCCGGGGGTGCTTGCATCAGCCATGAAGAGGACGAGGGGATAGTCACGGGAAGCGTCCATGTGCTTGGGCGTGAAAAGATTGTATTTCAAGGAAATGCCGGTAGCGGAATCGGTGTAAACGAGCTGGCGGAACTCCGGGACTTCGGCACGTATCATGGCCTGGAGGGTAGAATCAGCCGACTTGTCGATGGCAGCGCCGCCACCGGGCTTGCCGAGCTGTGGGCCGCCGGGGCCTATCTTTGATTCTGTGGTCACACTGTCGGCCTCACTGCGGCTGCCGGAAGAAGCTCCCCGGCAGGAAGTCATGGCCAAAGCGCCGACGAGCATCGCGGCCGGCACTGCAAGGGTAATAATATTCTTGATTTTCATAATCTGACGGGTTTTCAAATCAATCAGTTAAAAAACTACCTCTTATAAGACTAATTCTGTGAATAAAGTTTAACGGCCGTGGCGAAATACAGCTTTCAAGTGGCGAACGAAGAATAATCCGGTGCTCACCGAACCATCCGAGTGAGTATGTGTTGTAAATCAAGAGAACGTAAAAACTTCTAATAAATGCCAAATTTTCATGGCATATATTCATAGATGCTCATTTTTTTGTATATTTGCCCAATAATTCAATTTTGTACATGACAGCAATCTCAGATACCCGAGAACTGATAATAGACGCGATACAGGATCGCAAAGGACATTCAATCACAGTAGTCGATCTCGACAAAATCCCCGGAGCCTCCGCACGTTGCTTCATCATAGCCGAGGGCAACTCCCCCACGCAGATAGGTGCCATCGCCAGCCATCTGGAAGACAGGCTGCGCGAAGATGCCGGCATGAAAACATTCAATTCGGACGGCCGCAACAGCTCTGAATGGGTAGTGATGGACTACGGCGATGTGTGGGTGCATATCTTCATGCCCGAGACACGCCGGCGATACAATCTGGAAGAATTGTGGAACGACGCCGTGATCACCGATATTCCGGATCTTGACTGAGAGTGTGCCTGAATCCGACACACTCCAAGAGGTTGATTAAAAACAGATGATATAATATGCCATTACCAAACTCCAATATGCCGGGCAAGAAAAAGCCCTTCAAGATCAATCTATGGTGGATGTACGCCATAGTATTTCTCTTTTTGGGCGGCCTGTATTACCTCGATGACAACTCTGTGACCCGAAGCGTGAGCTACAGCGACTTCGAGCATTACGTGACACGCGACCACGGCATA
>CANSGE010000016.1 GCA_947646295.1 uncultured Bacteroidales bacterium | reverse complement strand
TTCCTCGTCAATGGTGAGGTAATTGCTCTGATTGCACATAAATCTATTCTGCCGGTTTGACGATCCCATCTTTTCGAGCGAATACTCGCCGTGGCTGAAGCCCATATGAGTAAATACAGCTTCCAGATCACAATCGCACCGGGAGGCAATAAGTGGCAGCGTCAGATCAACGTCAGCGTCCGAGGCCGAGCGGAGGATACTCTGCCATACATCGGAGGTGAGAGTCTTAGCCATAGCCGCTATATCCATATTGCGGGTTGGCGAGGATGTGATCAGGGTCATCACAGTCGAACCCTTGAACGGCAGCCGCAGGCCGTCGAGACCGTTGCACCCGAAGGCTTCAGCTGTCAATCGCGCATGCATCATAGGCACGGGAGAGTCCTTGTCGCGACCGTGGAATATGGTTGTCGAGGTCTTGTTTTTATCAAATTTTGATCGCCATTGACCTTGAAATGTCATGGCATTCACCCAAAAGACATCCTGACTCTCTGCGTCACGCCTATCTGCGATATGGCTTATCCGGCCACCTGTGATATCTGAGGCCCAGCTATCAATACGGTCGGCTATCTGTCCGCTACGTTTATCAAACGTATTTACATCTGCGTAAAATTGTGATTTCATAGAGGTGACATACTCCGGCGATATCTGAAGAGCGTCCGAGCACCTGATGGAGTTGGCAAGGATGAATACATCACCTGTATGTGCAGCCATGCGCAGATATTTATCGCAAAGCGAATTCAAGGACGCAAGATCCTCTGTGCCAAGGAGGTCACATATGCTGCTCTCCATATTGTCATCAAGACTTTGGGCAGCCATTGCCAGGCTGACGGTGGCACTCAGGGGAGAGACCATGAAGTTTCCGCCGGAGTATTCGCCTAAAATTTCCGCATCGTTTTCGGCAATAGTCCTGATAAGCTCAAAATTGAAATCCCGTACGGCTGCTTCAGCCTCTATTTCGCCCCGCGACAGCGAATATTTCTTCAACTCCGGCACGTCGGGATTGCCATAGCCCGTAGGAGCGTCGTCAGACGCACAGCCCGACATCATGATGCCTGCGGCCATCAAAATAAGCAAAATTTTGTTTTTCATATTCTTTTTCAGTTAATTTGTGAAATATGGAATGTCGATGTTTTAAGGTTATTAGTTATGCAAAAATACACAATCAAAAAGCATAAATCAAGCAAAATCGCAAAAAAAATGGCACATTTTGGCCAATCTCTTCTAAGACACACTGCGATGTAGCTAAAGGCCAACTAAAAATATATCATATTGCAAGTCAGGCGCAGGAAGCTTCCACAGTGGATTTTCCATGTTTTGAAAAAATTCATAACTTTGCAACATTTCATAAGTCTATTGAGTTATTTTAATAATGAAATCCTTAGTAATATTCGACCTGGACGGGACACTGCTCAATACGATAGCCGACCTTGGCACGGCCACCAATCATGCGCTTGAGGCCAACGGATTTACCACGCATCCGATCTCGGCATATCCGATGATGGTGGGCAATGGCGTGCGGAAGCTCATCGAGCGGGCGCTGCCGACCGAAAACCGCAATGAGGAGACCGTGACCAGCCTCCTGACCGACTTCCGCGCCTTCTATGATGAGCACCTCGATGACCTCACCAAGCCCTACCCCGGGATTGAAGACCTGCTGGCATCCCTGACTAAGCGCGGCGTGCGCATCGCCATAGCATCAAATAAATATGAGGAAGCGGTGAAACGGCTTGCCGCACGTTTTTTCCCTGACGTACCCTTCGCGGCTGTATGCGGTCAGGTGGAAGGTATACCGACGAAGCCCGACCCCTCGATTGTGTTCCGCATACTTACCGAGTCCCCTACCCCGAAAAGCGAAGTGCTGTATGTGGGTGATTCGGCAGTGGATATCGAGACTGCGCGCCGTGCCTGCGTGACGTCGGTGGGAGTGACCTGGGGATTCCGCCCGTTGCGCGAGCTCACCTCGGCCTATGCCGAGCATATCGCCACCACACCTGATGATATACTCGACCTGATATAAGAGTATGCTAAAATAGCTGATATTAAAATTTGAATAATGAACGCTACTGACATAAAATCACCGGCCGATATCCGTAATCTCGGCATTGACCAACTCTCGCAACTGGCCACCCGGCTGCGCGAGATATTACTCGAAAAACTTGCAGCCCATGGAGGCCACTGCGGTCCGAATCTCGGATTCGTGGAGCCGGCCATAGCGTTGCACTATGTGTTTGACACTCCGAAGGATAAGATAGTATTCGACGTATCGCACCAGACCTACGTGCATAAAATGCTCACCGGACGCATCGAGGCTTTCGCCGATCCTGCGCATTACGATGACGTGACCGGCTTCACCAATCCGGCCGAAAGTGAGTATGACCTCTTCGAAATCGGCCATACATCGACGTCGGTAAGTCTGGCCACAGGCCTCGCAAAAGCCCGCGACCTGACCGGTGGCACCGAAAATGTGGTGGCCGTGATAGGCGACGGATCGCTGAGCGGCGGCGAGGCTCTGGAGGGGCTTGACTATGCGGCCGAACTGGGTACAAATTTCATCGTGGTGATAAACGACAACCAGATGAGTATCGCCGAAAATCATGGCGGCATATACGAAAATCTGGCCCTGCTGCGGTCGACCAACGGAGCTGCCGAATGTAATATCTTCAAGGCGATGGGATTCGACTACATATACGTGCCCTATGGCAATGACCTCGAGAGTCTCATCGACGCTTTCCGCCGCGTGAAGGGCTCGACGCGCCCTGTAGTGGTACATATCGATACGATGAAGGGCATGGGATTTGCTCCGGCCGAACGCGACAAGGAGCATTTCCACTTCACCGGCCCCTTCAATATATCCGACGGTAGCTCGGAAGCACCGCAGATGCAGACCTATGTCGATGTCTTCGCCGCACATATGCTCAAGGCCATGCAGCAAGACCGCCGCATAGTGACTCTCACCGCGGGTACGCCGGGAGCAATCGGGTTCGGCCCGGCTGAGCGTGCCCGCGCAGGCAGCCAGTTTGTGGATGTCGGTATAGCCGAGGAGCAGGCTGTGGCCATGTCGGCAGGACTTGCCAAGGCCGGTTGCAGCCCTGTGTTCGGCGTGTGCTCGACCTTCCTGCAGCGAGCCTATGACCAGCTTTCGCAGGATGTTTCGATCAACCGTCAGCCCGCGACTTTCGTCACCTTCTATGGCGGCGTATATGGCATGAATGATGTGACGCACCTCGGATTTTTCGATGTGCCGATGATCTCCAACATCCCGGGTATCCTCTTCCTCGAAGCCACCTGCCGTGGTGAGTATATAGCGATGCTCGACTGGGCCATCCGCCAGACGGACACGCCTGTAGTGGTGCGCACTCCGAGCGGCGCCATCGTGGAGCGCGAGGGCGATTTCGACGTCGACTACGCCACAGCCCCATACGAACTTGTGGAAGCCGGCTCAGGGCCCGTGGCCATCATAGCCGCCGGCGACTTCCTGCCCCTGGCTCAGCAAGCCGCTGAAATACTGCGCACCAATGGCGTGGAAGCTGCCGTGTACAATCCGCGCAAAGTATGCTGCCTCGATACGGCCACGCTCGATACACTCGCGGCGCGCAAGCTCATCATCACTCTCGAAGACAACAGCATAGACGGAGGCTTCGGACAAAAAGTAGCCGCATACATGAGCGGCAAAGGCCCCGAAGTGCGTGTGCTCGGATTGCCAAAGGCATTCCCCGACCGCTACAACCGCGCCCAATTCATGGCCGAGAACAAGCTCACCCCGCAGCAAATCGCCAATATCGCAATGCAAGCCTGAGAGTGTGTTAAAAAACAATCTCTGAACTTTTTCTATATTAATATACGTTAAACCCGGGCTGTTTTCGCGTGAATTAACTAATTTTGCAGGATAATTCACGCGCCCACTGCCCGGGTGACACGTTTGTATGAAAAAGTATAATATCATAAACAATGCTCTTGGTTGGCTTTGCTTTGTCATCGCAGCTGCGACCTACCTGCTCACCATAGAGCCTACTGCAAGTTTCTGGGATTGCCCCGAATTTATCTCCCAAGGTGCCAAACTCGAAGTCGGCCATCCGCCGGGCAACCCGATTTTCATGCTCACGGCACGATTTTTCGTGACCATCTTCGGCAATAATATCCAAAATGCCGCCGTGGCTGTCAACTCAATGTCGGCACTGCTCAGCGCAGCTACGATATTGCTCCTTTTCTGGACAATCACACATCTGATCCGGCGTCTGATCGTGCGCGACGACGCTACCTCGGTATCGTGGTGGCAGATGGCGCTCATCTTCGGTGGCGGTATCTGCGGCGCGCTTGCTTACACGTGGAGCGATACGTTCTGGTTCTCGGCCGTCGAAGGCGAGGTATACGCATTCTCGTCGTTCTGCACCGCCCTGGTATTCTGGCTGATACTGAAATGGGAAAACCGCGCCGACTCACCTCACAGCGACCGTTATCTGATACTCATCGCCTACGTAATCGGCGTCTCGATAGCCGTGCACCTGCTCAACCTGCTCTGTATCCCGGCCATCGTACTGGTATTCTACTACCGCAAATTCAAGAACATCAGCGCCAAAGGCTCGCTGCTCGCGCTGCTGGTGTCATTTGTCATCGTGGGACTGATCCTATACGGACTCGTACCGGGATTCGTGAAGGTGGCTCAATGGTTTGAACTGTTCTTCGTCAATACTCTCGGCTGCCCGTACAATATGGGTGTGCTCTTCTATTTCGTGCTCTTTGTGGCCGTGTCGATATGGGCCATCTCCGCACTCAACCGCCAGCGCAGCGCATCGGCCATCAAATGGTCGTTCCTGCTCTGCATCACTCTCTCGGGCATGCCTTTCATCGGCTTATGGTGGATAGCACTCCTGCTCGTGGCCGGCCTGGTGGTGTATCTCTTCGGATTCTGCCCCAAGGTGCCTGTGCGCATATTCAATATCATCGCACTGAGTGTATTCCTCATATTTGTGGGCTACTCCTCGTATGCGCTCCTGCTCATACGCTCGTCGGCCAATCCGCCGATGAACCAGCAGGCCCCCGACAATGTATTCACACTCGCATCGTATCTCAACCGCGAGCAATACGGCGAGCGCCCGCTCTTCTACGGCCCTTCGTTCGCCGAGACAATCGAGACGGTGGAATATCCTGAAGGCTCGGGCCAGCTCTTTGCCTACGTCGACCGCGACGGCTTCCCCATCGTGAAAGCCCACGACGGCGTGCTCCGCGACGAAAACGGCTCCCCCTACAATGACCCGACATCGACATACTCAAAGGTGGTAAAGACCGTACCCGGACAAAAGGACCAGTACGTAGAAAAGACTTCAAAACCCAACTACACTGATGTGCCCGGCCTCAATATGATACTGCCCCGCATCTATTCAAATGCCGAAGATCATATCGAGGGATATAAGGGCTGGATGCAGTATGAGACTCCCGATCTGGCCGATATCCCGGCAGAAGTGCGTGCCCAATGGGCGCAGCAGGGCGTTGTATCACTCTATGAGCTCGCACCTTATATGACGCATCAGACCGAAGTCGTGACCCACAAGTCGCGTGCCGGCGCCGATGTGCAGAGCGAGTATATGTGGAAACCGGGATATGCCGAGAATATACGCTATTTCTTCAATTACCAGTTCTCACACATGTACTGGCGCTACTTCATGTGGAACTTGGCCGGCCGGCAGAATGACTACCAAGGCAACGGCGAGCCTCATCTCGGCAACTGGATTTCGGGTATTCCCGTGATAGACAACGCGCGCCTGGGCGACCAAAGCCTCCTGCCCGACGAATTCGGCAAGGGCAACAAGGGACACAACGTATTCTACATGCTCCCGCTCCTGCTCGGTATCATCGGACTCGTATGGCAGGCTCTCTATATCAAAAAGGACGCACCTCAGCGAGGTATCGAACAATTCTGGGTGATCTGTTTCCTCTTCTTCATGACCGGTATCGCCATCGTGCTCTACCTCAATCAGACTCCCGGCCAGCCCCGCGAACGTGATTACGCCTTCGCAGGATCATTCTACGCCTTCGCAATATGGATCGGCATAGGCGTGCCCGCAATCGGCATGATGCTCCGCAATCTCCTCGCCGGCAAAAAGAAGGCTGCCAAGGCTGACGAAGCCGACGCACAGACCGACGATATCACCGGCATGCCGGCTATTGCCTCAGCCGTCGTGGCAGTGGCCATCGGCCTGATCGTGCCCCTGCAGATGGTGTCGCAGACCTGGGACGACCACGACCGCTCCGGCCGCTACACAGCCCGCGACTACGGTATGAATTATCTCGCATCCGTGGATGAAAACGGTATAATATTCTGCAACGGCGACAATGATACATTCCCGCTGTGGTATGCACAGGAAGTAGAGGGTTACCGCCGCGACGTGCGCGTCATCAACCTCTCGTATCTCACCGCCGACTGGTATGCCAACCAGCAGCGCGTGCCTTCATACGAGGGCAAGCCGGTGCAGATGTTCGCCCAGCCAGCCGACTACGCTTACGATGCATTGGCATGGAGCTTCATCGTGCCCGACAGCACCTCACCCGTACCCGCCGAACAAGCCTTGATGGGGCTCTATCATAAGCCTTTCGGCAACGGCAAGTACCACGCCATCACGATGCCCAATATCTATATGAGCGTCGACTCAGCGGCTGCCTACAGCCGATATGCGCTCAACCCCGCGGATACAGCCGACGCTACCCTCCGCATCCCGTATCTGCAGGATATCACGACTGACCTCTCGCGCCTGGGACAATCGGGCATGTCGCTGAGCAATGTGCTTTCGCTCGACATGATAGCCAATTCGACCAAAAACGGCTTTGACCGCCCTGTATATTTTGCATCGACAGTGCCGTCGCGATACTATCTCGGCCTGACGCCTTATATGGGTAATACGGGTCTGGCGGCCGAGGTTACACCCTTCCGCTCGGCGCCCGTCTCTCCCACCGTCGAAAAGGCCTACCGCAACATCATCGGCGAATTCCGCTGGGGCGGTCTCGACGTGGAACATCCCGAAAAGCTCTATCTCGACGAAACCGTGCGCCGCATGGTATCATCGCACCGCAGCTCGCTCTACTATGTGGCCCGCGACCTGCTCGCATCCGGCCAGCTGCCGGCATCCGACTGGGCACGTCAGCACGCCCGCGAAAATGGCTATCCCGAGCCTGCGACCCGCGCCGATATGGCACGCATCGTGCTCGAAACGATTTTGGCCAAATTGCCCGCGGCAGCTTCTTCGTTTGACGGCATGATAGGCATTTCGCTCGCCGAATCATATTACGACCTCTATCTCCAGTCGCACAACAAGGCCGACCTCGACCGCGCCCGTGAGATACTGGCGCAGGAAATGCCCCGCTATGCCCAGCTCGTGCGCTACGCACAGTCGCTCTCGCCCTCGCGCCTGGCTATGCTCGGAGGCTCGGAGCTGCAGGCCCTGCAATATCTCGGGCTGGCGATCGCGCTCCAAAACCGTATTCACGTGCTTGAGCAGCTGGAGAAGAATCCCGAAGCAAATGCACAGATACTGGCCGCGTGGGCTCACCGTCCGTCGCTCGATACATCGATCCGCTTCACTCCGCTCGTATATGTGACTCCGTACACGCAGCAGCAACTCTTCGAGTCGCGCGAACAATTCTACGGAGGCCAGCGCGAGTCGATCGAAGAGGCTCTCCTGACCCTCGACGCCCACAATGCCGCCGGCATCGATCCGATGAAGCTCTCGCAGGAAGTCATGCTGCAATATGGTATCGACCCGCAGGCTTGGATACATCTGCTGCACTATTGATATAGCTATATAATATTAATGTACGCGCGTAAGGTATGCTGATCGAACGTCCGCCATTGCTCTACCGGCTTCTCTTCCCGGAGGCTCTGTGGCGCATCAAGCGCCCGCACCGGTCGGTGGTCTATCTCACCTTCGACGATGGCCCCATACCGGAGCAGACGCCCTGGGTGCTCGATGTACTCGACCGCTATGGCATCAAGGCTACCTTTTTCATGGTGGGCGACAATGTGCGCCGCCATCCCGAGCTGCTCGACGAGGTGAAACGCCGCGGACATAGCTATGGCAACCATACCATGCACCACCTTCAGGGCATGAAGGTGACCGCGCGGCGCTATTGGCGCGACATTACTGAAGCCGATAAGCTCATCGACAGCGTGCTCTTCAGGCCGCCTCACGGTATCATGCGCTGGAAACAGGCCCGTGCCATCAAGGATCATTACAACATAGTGATGTATGACCTTGTGACACGCGACTATTCCAAGAAACTGTCGCCGGAGCAGGTGCTGGCCAATGTCAAACGCTTTGCGCGCAACGGCTCTATCATAGTGTTCCATGATTCGATAAAAGCCGCGCCAAATATGCGGCAGGCACTTCCGCAAGCTATCGAATGGCTGCTTTCGCAAGGATATGAATTCGAGCCTCTGCCAATGTCATAAGGATGACATCCGCTCGAGAGCGACTGCCGCGGGGGCCTTCCGCACCGGATTTGCCCGAGCCGGGGCGTTGCCCGAGAGTGAGCTGAGACGCTACGATGCATGGATAGCCGATGACTTCTGCGGCGAAATGGACTATCTGCGCCGTCACGCCACGCTACGCGCACACACCGACAATGTCTTGCCGGGCGCAAAGACAGTCATCGCCATGGCTTTCCCCTACGCCCCGGATGTGCACCATCCGCATATAGCCGACTACGCTCTCGGTGCCGACTATCATTCGGTGCTGCGGCTGCGTCTGGATGATGTTGTGCGCTTTTTAGCCGATAATTTCGGTGCCGAATCCCGCATCTGCACAGATTCAGCCCCTATAGCCGAGCGCTTTTGGGCGGTACGGAGCGGCATCGGATTTATCGGAGACAATCATCAGCTCTTCATACCCGGCTATGGCTGCGGATTCTTTCTCGCGGAGATTCTCACGACTCTTGAAATCGAGCCGGACGAGCCTTGTCGCGAAGAGTGTCTGAAATGCGGCCGTTGCCGCACGGCTTGTCCGGGCGGAGCATTGCTGCCCGACGGGCGTTTCGATGCACGGCGTTGCCAGAGTTATCTTACTATCGAACACAAAGGCGAAATCCCGGCAGGACAAGATTTCGGTCCGCGGATTTACGGCTGCGATGTATGCCGGCGCGTGTGTCCCTTGTCGGCGGATGCTCTTGTGGAGCCGCTCCCGGAATTTACACCCCGGCAAGAGCTGATGCAACTTGACCGCGAGGCAATCCTCAACCTCAACGGCTCGCAATACAAACGCCTCGTGCGCGACAGCGCCATGCGACGTGTTCCACTGGCACGCCTCAAGCGTAATGCGTCAGGCGGTCATCAGTGAGGCTTTATGAGATTGCCACTGCTGTCAATGTATTCCCACTCATCGTTTACCGTTTTACCCTGTATTATATCGTCGGCAACCGTCAGGATTTCTTTATAGATGAAAGGCCTGAGGAACGCTCCGGTACGATTGAGAATGGCTGACAGCCCGAGTCCATTTTCGACGATAATGAAATTTAGGCGTACGTCTATTTCATTATCATAGGTAAAGGGTACGATTTCATTTCCACCACGATCGATGACACCCCACTTGCCATCGGCATTCTCGGCAGCGACCAATCCATTGCAAAAACGTTCCAGGGAATCATAAAGGAATGGTATAGCCACGGCACCGGATTTATCTATGCACCCGCATGTGCCTTTTTCCGAGAGTACTCCGGCCAGCCCATCGGAAAAATCATCAGCCCCATCATATATGCATGGTATCACAAGGCGTCCTGTCATATCCACATAGCCCCACTTTTCGTCGTCATTAGCAACGGCGGCGAGTCCTTCGCTGAAATTTTCCACCTGCTCGTATATGCATGGAATCACAAGACGACCTCTACGGTCAATAACACCCCACTTATCTTCGTCATTGGCGACGGCGGCCAAGCCTTCTTCAAAGAAGCTGACCATTGAGTAAATACACGGGATGGCAGGTCTCCCTTGCGCGTCGATGAATCCCCACAACCCATTTTTATCTTGGACTGCGGCCATTCCATCACTGAAGTAAGATGCCTCGTGATAGCAGAAAGGAGTGACCGCCATGCCTGCTTTGTCAATGTAACCTTTACCTTCATCCGTCCCTACAACGGCCAAACCATCGGAAAACATACCCGCATAATTGTACCGGCACGGAACGACCACACGTCCCGAAGAGTCAATGTAACCCCAGCCGGCATCTGTCTTTACAGCGGCCATCCCTTCACTGAAGCTATGCACTTCTTTATAAATGCACGCAACAATCTGATTTCCGGATGCGTCTATGAAACCATATTTGTCTTTAGCAGTCTTGACGATGGCAAACCCTTCGCAAAACTCTTCCGCCCATTCATATTTATAAGATATCACAAGCTCTCCCGTCAGATTCATATATCCATATAGCCCCATCGGATGACGGACTCGAAGGAGGCGAGCGCCTTTGGTCGCCAGGCTATCCACAAGATCTTTGAGTTTTATCTCTATATAATCGAAATAATCGTTGTCGGGCACGGTATACCTTTGTCTTTCGGATATCTCGGGATATTGCAGGCTTGAGTATTCGAGCAGATAGTTGCCTTTGCGCAGACGTACAGCGACGGGGACATCGGCCTTAGCATCAGCAAGTGTTTTGCCAAAAAGTGATATGCGGCAATCAGTATCGGCGAGGAATGTTATCTCAGCTGCCTTATCATTTACCTCACGTAGGTCATTCCTGCCTACAAGCGGTGAGATGCGGTCAACGATCAGTTTCTCAATGGAGGCATCAAGCAAAGATTCAGTATCGATTTTGGAGAATTGATGCTGTCCGAGAACTTCGCGGATCTGTTGCGGGACCTCGGGAGAAAAATCCTTGAAAAGTCCGTCAAAATTCACCGGAATTATATGGCGCTCTTGCTCGAAAGCATACAGTATTTCCTGTCGCACCCAATCATCTTCATCCCTGCAGCGGTCCAATGCGCCCGGCGAGAGTATGAAAATAAACACAGCCGCTTCTTCGATAGCGCTCATGATGCGTCGGTCAAACCGCCCGTCTTTCAATTCATCATAGTCGAGGAAGACTCTATCCCGGTATCCGCGGGCTTCAAGTTCGGCCTTGAGTATACGTGCGTAGTGCGCACCGCCTTGCCTGCGATAGCTGATGAATATGTCGTAGCTCATAAAAAATACCGAAGTTAGGAAATCGTGATCAAATACGCCGTATATGCGACATAGCAGAGTACCATCAATGCACCTTCGAGGCGCGTGATGGTGCGCACTTTGAAAGCCCAGCCGAAAAATATGAAGAGGATGCTCGCGCCGAGCAGTGTAAGCAGGTCGGGCAGACCGATTTCGCCGAACGGAAGCGGGTGCACTACCGATGCCGCGCCAAGGACAAGCAACACGTTGAAGATATTGCTGCCTATGACATTGCCAATGGCCAACCCGGGTTTGCCCTTGACGGCTGCCACGATTGATGCGGCCAGCTCAGGCAAAGAGGTTCCCGCAGCCACAATTGTAAGGCCGATAATTGCATCACTCACCCCCATCCCGCGGGCCAATCCGGTAGCTCCTTCCACGAATTTGTCGCCACCCCACACAAGCCCCACGAGTCCGCCGAGGATAAATACTATCATGCGCCACAGCGGCATGCCCTTTGACGGGGCGCCCTCCGGATCGTCATCGCCGGCGCTGCTCTTGGCTTTGCTGACGGTATAACGTATGAAGAGATAAAAGAGCAAGAGCAGAAAGAGCCCGTCGGTGCGGCTCACGATGTTGCTTGCCGAGTCATTGAGAAAGGTCTGCGCACCGAGCATCAGCAATATGAGCGATGACAGCAGGAGCATGGGCAATTCGCCGGTCATCACCGACTTTTTGATGACGAGGGGCGATACTATCGCTGTGGCTCCGATGATCATGAGGATATTGAATATGTTGCTGCCCACTACATTGCCCACAGCCAGAGGAGCGCTGCCATTGATGGCAGCCATCACACTGATGACCAGCTCCGGAGTGGATGTACCGAAAGCCACTACGGTAAGACCTACCACAAGGTCGCTGAGGCCGAACCGGCGTGCCAGGGCTGACGAGCCATCTGTAAGGTAATTGGCACCCACAAGGATGCACACCAGCCCTACTATGAGCCAAACAACATCAAGTATCATTTCCAAAGTTATTTTTTAGGAGCGTACAGATTGTGGAAAAAGAGTCCTACAAGTAAAGATCCGCCTACGATATTGCCTGCGGTGGCCACAAGGAGATTGCCGAAAAGGCCTCCGAATGAAATATCGGCCCCGGCCATCATGCCTCCGGGGATAAAGAACATATTGGCGATGCTATGTTCGTAGCCGAGGATGACGAATGTACCTACAGGAATCCAGCAGGCCAAGGCTTTGCCTCCAAGTGTCTTGGCCGAGAGGCCGAGCCATACAGCCAGGCAAACGCACCAATTGGCAGCGATACCGCGCAAAAACACCTGCGAGAGCGGCATCTGAGCTTTCGTGAGGGCAATTTTCTGGAGCGCCGAATTATACGGTTCGGCATCGGCAAGCCCGGACGCTGCTACAAAAAGATACGTAAAGAGCAGCACCCCGGCGAAATTGGCGAGCCATACCATCGTCCAGTTGGCCACGACCGCTCCGGGGCCGTAATGCCGGCGTCGCAGGGCGGGCATCAGCAAAGCATTGTTGCCGGTGAAGAGCTCGCCACCGAAAAGCACTATCAGGAAAAGCCCGAGGGGAAATGCGAGTCCGCTCAGCAGACGCTGGAGCGCCGGGTTCTCGGCAGTCGCTCCGGGAAAGCCGAAACCTAAAGTGACTGAAAGTATGCCGCCGAGGCCTATGAACATACCGGCCATCACAGCCTGAGTGATCAAGGTTGCTGACTTTTTCGACGTTTTTTCCTTGCCGATTTCTATGACTCTTTCGATAATTTGGGTTTGCATTGAGATAATCGCTTTTATTTTGTGCAAAGATAGGAAAAATCCCTTAACTTTGTCGCGTGAAAATACTAATTACCGGCATACATGGCTTTGTAGGCACAAATCTCGTAAGGGCTTTGTCGCCGCATCATACAATTTACGGACTTGACATCGTATCACCTCCATGTGCCGGGGTGCGCAGGACCTACAGCTGGGATGAGCTTGACGCCATCCCTGAGGTCGACGCGGTCATACATCTTGCCGCAATAGTACACATAGCCGATTTGCGTGACCAGGATCAAAGCCTCACCGACACTAATGTGGGGCTTACACGCAAGATTCTGGATTACTACAATGCGCACTGTGAAATCGACAAATTTATACTTTTCAGTTCACAATCAGTATTCAGCGATGAGAAAATGCTGAAAAGCGTGGTGATCGACGAGGACACACCCCTCTCTCCATCGACGCCTTACGGAAAAAGCAAGGCCATTTCCGAAAGATTAGCTTCTGCCGAAGATTTCTCAACGAGGAAAATATACATTCTGCGTCCGGCGATGATTCATGGCCCCGGAGCCAAGGGCAATCTGCCGCTGCTCTACAGCGTCATCCGCCGAGGTATCCCATGGCCGCTCGGACGCTTTGAGAATCTGAGGAGCATGGCTTCGGTCGACAACGTGACATTCATCGTCAATAGCCTGCTCACCCGCGACGTTGACCCGGGCACATACAATGTCGCCGACGACTACCCCGTGTCGACCAATGCCATCATCCGACTCATCAACAAAAGTATCGGATGCCGCCGCGCACGGATATGGATGCTGCCTAAATGGCTCGTGAGGGCCGTTGCGAAGATGGGAGACGGGCTGCATCTGCCGCTCGACAGCACCCGCCTGGGAAAACTCACCGGAAATTTCGTAGTATCCAACGAAAAAATCAAATCGGCCCTGGGTGTCGACCATCTACCGGTGGATGCCATTGAGGGGCTCAGGCGTTCATTGGAGTCATTCTCGCAGAAATGAGCCTTGAATATTTGCCATACTCAGTGGTGCGCGCCCGCTATCAGGCGTATTTGCTCCTCGAACGCGGACTCTCCGACAACAGCCGCGAGGCTTACATGCGTGATGCCGACCGCCTGGAGGAATGGCTCCGCTCTGAGGGACGCGACCTCGAGACGCTTTCGCAGGATGATCTCACTGAGTTTGTCGCAAGCATCTATGATCTCGGGATTTCGGCACGCTCTATAGCCAGAATCATCTCGGGGGTGAAATCACTTTGCCGTTTTCTGAAACTTGAAGGTGTGGTGAAGGAAAATCCGTCGTTGCTCCTGGATGCACCCCGCATGGGCGAACATCTGCCTGAAGTGCTCACCGTGGAGGAAATCGACGCGATGATCGCGGCTATACCTCCGGGAGTGACAGCCACCCGCAACCGCGCCATAATAGAGACAATGTACGGCTGCGGACTGCGCGTAAGCGAATTATGCAACCTGGCCTTTTCGCGCATTGACACCACACACAAACTTGCGATCATTCAAGGAAAAGGCGATAAGGAAAGGCTCGTACCCATATCGGATGCCGCGATTGAAGCTATACGCGACTATATGGATGACCGCTCCGTGCTCCCGGTGAAGCCCGGCGAAGAGGATATTGTATTTCTGAATGTACGTGGGCGGCGTCTCACCCGACAGATGATATTCATCTTTTTGCGTGATCTCGCGGCTCAGGCAGGCATCGAAAAGACTATTTCACCTCACACGTTGCGCCACTCTTTTGCCACGCACCTGCTCGAAGGGGGCGCCAATCTGCGTGCTATACAGCAGATGCTCGGACACGAAAGCATCGCCACCACCGAAGTGTATCTGCACCTCGACAACACACGCCTGCGCGAGGAAATCCTCATGCACCATCCGCGCAGCCGCAGGTAGCGTTTTTGTTCAAAACCTTACATCGAATACTTGACGTGGCAAGCCCTCCCTGGCCACAATCACAGCGCGGCTTCCGCTCACATATATGTGTCCCGAACGCAAGGCGGCACTCATGCGGCCAAATGCCTCAGTATGGCAATCGGTGAAATAGCCCGATGCCGCTGTATGGAAGCCACAAGATCCGCCACCCGCAGAGAGCAGAAACTCCGCATTTTCGTCCACAATTGTACAGGTGGGGACGGCTTTTTTAGCAATGCCCGCGAAAAAGCCGCGGTCCTCAGCGCGGGCGCTGACGGCAATGGTGGCCGGGCGCAATTCATTGAGCACCCGGAATATCAGTATCGCCTCAGCAGGCGAGAGGGACGGACGGCACTCCCGGTATAGCGAGGCTACGTCGCGGTAGGCGTAATAGCCATATATCCGCGGCAGACGCAACACCTCAGTCACAAAATGATATGCGAAAGGCGAATGGACGCCGAATCCGCGCCCATGTCGCCAGCGTTTATATCTGCGTATCAAGCCCATCGGCGGCGATACTCCATGAAAAGAGCGAGGAGCACGAGCAGGTAGATCAGGCTCACGCAAGCATAGGCGATACCACCTGTGATGTGGAGTGACTCGGGATCGAAAGTCATCACTATCGTATGCTCGCCGGAGGGGATTTTCATGGCGCGCAGGATATAGTTGACGCGCCCAAGCTCGGCGGGAGCTCCGTCGATCTCTGCCTTCCAACCCCAGGGGAACCATACTTCCGAGAAAACGCCCAATGCGCCATTGGCAGTAGATGCGTGATAGGTCAGACGATTGGGAGTGTAATCGGTGAGCGCGATCGTATCGCCGGGCACGAGACTGCGGGAGACAGTGCCGAGCACAGGGCGGAAACGCTCGTCGGCCACAGCTTCTGCAGCCGGGTCGAGACTCTGGAGGGCTGCCATCTCGGCATCAGCACCGGCTACGTATGCGAGAGAGTCCACCAGCCAGGCATTGCCGAGCGCGCGGGTATTGCGTATCAGCGGCACTTCGCTGTCGCCGGTGATTATGTATCGGGCATTGAGCATGTCGAGCGTGCGGTATGAGGCAGCGATCCGGCGAGCCACTTCCTGCTGCTGGAGCGGCAGTGAGTCGATTTCCTCGGAGTCCCGTAGCCAACCCTGATATCCGAATTGGATGGCGGGCATGAGCTGGCGCTGGATCAGGTCTTCGTAGCGGTTGAGCTTGGCTGCGTGGTAGCCTCCGATCATATGATGATAATATGAACGGTCGGCCTTACCGAAACCGGGGATATCCATCACACGATACTCATCGGTATCCTGCATGATACTTGCATCGATGTCATCCGGAGCAAAGCCCATGTAGGTACCGGTAGGTGCTATGAAGCTGTCGCTGCTGATATAGCGCTTGTCGACACCGAAGAGATCAAACAGCACAAGCAGGCCGATGGCAGCTACCGAAACACGCTTCTGATCGCTTTTTGCGAGATAAAGCAATACAAAAGCGCCGGTAAGAAGCACAAAAATAAGGCTCCGCGATGCATCCGAGCGCACCATGCCATAGCGCAGCTGCGTGATAGCCTCTGCATTGGCAGGATTCGTGAGCGAATACTGGTAGACCATCGTCTGTATCTCGGCAGGTGAATATCCATAAGCCTCGCCCATTTGCGATACCTGCTGGGCGATCTGCGCGGCCTGAGCGCGGTCGGCCGACGTGATGGCATCGCCGAACGCACCGGGCGCCACCAGAGCGAGCAAGCAGAAAAACGCGCATATGCCTGTGCTGATATACAGAGGACGACGATATTGGGCGAGCCGGTCACGCGACGCAGTATAAATCTTTTCAAGGCCGAGGATGGCGAGCAGGGGCATTGTAAATTCGGCAATGACAAGAATGCTCTCCACCGCCCGGAATTTATTGTACAACGGGAAGTTGTATATCATCAGATCCGTCAGAGCCTCGAAGTTGCGCCCCCAGGCGAGAAGTATAGAGAGTACTGTCACTGCGACAAGCGCCCATTTTACCGGGCCTTTTACCACGAAGCATCCAAGCAGGAAGAGCAGACAGATGGCAGCCCCGACGTAGACAGGGCCGTTGGTACCCTCAGAGTCATTGAAATATTGCGGGAGATAAGGCAGGAGCGCACCTTGCGGCGTATTGGCGTATTGCTTGGCGTCGTCGAGCCGGTCGAGCCCCATATATACCATGCCGCCCTGCTCGGGACGCGCGCTTGCACCACCCTTGATATTGGGGACGAGCAGCGAGAATGTCTCTGCCTGTCCGTAGCTCCAGCCCACAATCTCATCTTTCGGCATGCCACCTGTAGGACGCTCGGCAGAGGTAGTAGCGGCATCCGTCGTAGGAAGAGGTGTCAACTCGCTCTGGGCGCGTTTCGTCTCCTTGGAGTACTCGTAGGTATTGTAGAGGCTCGGGAGGTTTGCGCCCACGGCAAGAGCTCCGGCTACCAATGTTACCGCCGAAGCTATCCACCAACGACGCATTTTACCTGCACGGACAGCCTCGACAAGCCATGCTATGACCAGCGCCAGGATGACGAATGCGAAATAATAGCTCATCTGAGGATGATTGGCATTGAGCTGAAGCATCGCGAAAAGCGCTGTAAGCGCACCTCCGGCCACATATCTGCCACGATAAGCCAGCACAATACCGGCGATAGTGGGAGGCACATATGTAAGAGCGAGGAATTTCCATATATGGCCCGCTCCTATTATAATAATGTAATATGAGGAAAAGCCCCAGGCAATCGCGCCGATCAGTGCCAGATACCATCTCATGCGCATCGCTACCAGAAGTATAAGGAAGCCGAACATCATCATGAACAGCAGATTGGACGGAGCAGGCAGCCCGAGTCCGTATACCGTGTTGAGCCACTCGAAGAGGGAGTTTGATGGATACGAGGGTGATATCTGGAATGCAGGCATACCGCCGAAGAGCGAATTTGTCCACATGGACTTTTCGCCCGTCTGCTCATAATATTCCTTGATTTCCTGACCATTGGCCGCGCCCTGGCGCATATCGGCCTGCTGGAGGGTGCGCCCGTCAAAATTGTCGGGATAGAAGAATGCCAGCGAGATGACGGCCAGTATGATAATCGAAAGTCCGAACCCCCATACTTGCGGATTTCGGATCCACTGTTTGAATTTATTCATAGTAGTGCAAAGGTAAGATTTTTTATTATAGTACGCGTAAAAAGTACTTACAAAAATGCACAAAAAAAGCCAAGCATCTCGCCCGGCGTTTTTTGTGATGGTCTAACACTAAATACCTAAAACCATTTAAATCCTTGTTTTTTCTTTACTGAATAATCCTAAATAATAACCTTGAATCTTAGACCTAAAAATTATTTACATTGCAAAATTAAAAAGCCGTCAAGCCTTACCCTACAATATAAAGGCGTAATATAAATAAAAAATTGGTCTATATTTTTATAAGATGCCTATTTTTGATATTTAGGATAGTATTGAAATATCGGAAATATAAGTCGATATTTAGTCAAAACGGGCAATTTTCAAGATGTCGTTTTCGAAAGTCTCGCGATTTTTGGCTCGTGCTTTCATACGGTTGCGGTAGGTATAGACAGTGTTGAGAGACAATCCGAGGAACTTCGATATCTGATTGCTGTCCATGACTCCGAGGCGCATGAATGCAGCGATGCGCAATTCAGGCGACAAATGTTGGGCATCGGGTAATTCTATCTGCTTGTCAGGTAAGAGCAAGTTATTGACCTGAGTAGGAAAATCGGGTATGATATTGAGGATGGCCTGGTCAAAAACATCATAGAATTTCTTGGTCTGGTCCTGGATTATGCTGCCCGACTCGGTCAGGGATAGCACATCATGCACCTGCCCTACTTTGAGTTTTCGGTTGATCAGACGATTGAATTCCTCAAGGCTTT
>CANSGE010000015.1 GCA_947646295.1 uncultured Bacteroidales bacterium | reverse complement strand
TCTTAAACACAATTATTTTTCGGTCATTGCGCGGTTTATGGCGTCAATCGCATCGCGCAGATCCTTATCAATGGGCAGGCGCTCTTCGATGTTACGACACGCATAAAGCACGGTAGCATGGGTGCGTCCAAGCTTGGTACCGATACTCTTCAGCGACATTCCGCCGAGCTTCTTGGCAAGATACATCACGATCTGGCGCGCATCGGAAATCTCACGCTTACGGCTTTTGGTAAAGAGCGTATCGGCATCGAGTTTGAAATAAGTGCTGACAGCCTGTGTCACCATCTCAAAATTGATCTTCGAATGATTGATGCGGATAGCATTTGCCACCACAGGACGCGCAAGATCGAGAGTTATCTCACGGTTCATCACAGTAGCGTGTGCCACCAGCGAAACCACCACACCCTCCAGCTCACGGATAGACTCTGTGACATGCTCGGCAATATAGTCGATGACATCTTGCGGAAGTTCGAGACCATCCTGCTCAGCTTTCTTTACAAGTACATGGCGGCGGAGCTCCATATCGGGCTTCTCGAGAGGAGCCGAAGCGCCCCACTTGAAACGCGAGAGAAGGCGTGCCTCAAAGCCGTCCATATCAGCCGGCGCACAATCACTTGAGAGAATTATCTGGCGATTGTTCTGATGCAACTGGTTGAAGATATGGAAGAATGTATTCTGAGTCTCAGGCTTGCCTGCAAGGTCCTGCACATCATCCACGATCAGGGTATCGATACCCTGATAGAAGTGGAAGAAATTATTGATCTGTCCCTTGTGTACCGCAGCTGTATATTGGCTTTGGAAAAAGCGGGCAGTAACATATAGTACGCGCGCGCCCGGATTGCGCTCCTTGATGCGTATACCCACAGCCTGTATCAGGTGAGTCTTACCCACACCGGTCGGGCCGAAAATGAAGAGGGGGTTGAACGTTTTGTCGGAGGGATTATTTGCAATAGATTCAGCGATCGTACGGGCTACACTGTTGCTCTGACCGGCGCAATAATTCTCGAAATTGTAGCGGGGATTGAGCTGGGAGTTGAATGGCTTCGAATCATTAGACGCAGCAAAGGGATTGGCAGCTGGTGCAGTGGCCTCCTTTATGATGGGAGAATAACCGGCTGAGCGCACTTTCACACCTGAAGCGGGCTCATTCTGCACAGCATAGTATCGGTAAAAGAGTGAGACTCCCTCACCATAAATCTTTTTTATAGCGGTACTGATCAGATCGAGGTAATGTTCCTCAAGCTGTTCAAGGAAAAACGGCGACGGTACCATCAGTCTCAGCTCTCCGTTGGAGAATGAGACCGAGCTTATGGATTCAAACCAGACGCTGTACTGCTGTGGCGATACATTGTCACGGATAAACTCCTGACATTGCTTCCACAATATGGTGTGATCTTGCTGCATGGGATAGAATCGTTAAAAAATTAGATGCTGAATTTGCAGATACAAATTTCGTACTTTTTTTTTGTAAAATAAAGCGATAAAAATGTTGCAAATTTAAAGTTTATTACAATTGCGTAAATTTCAGCCATTTAGCACACCATGCAACAGATAGTGGAAGTTGCAACGCAATTTTATATAATTTATCAGCTGTATTTCAGGTTATTACGCCACATAAAAATAGTTCCACGGTTGAAGTTACAAATACATTTCAACCTGTGGAACTATCATTTTTAAAGTATTTTCAGAGCTATGGGGGTATTGCTCAAAAAAAGACGTTATTTGAAATGATTTCAAATAAGCATCAGAGCAGCTTTATACTGATATATCGCTTGGGATTGCGCTTGATATCCACGAAGAGGGAGTCGAGGCTGGCCACTGTCGAGTTAAGATTGTTGTAAAGCTGCGGGTCATTCATGAGCATTCCGAGCGTCGAATCCGGATTCTTGAGCTGGTTGGACAGATCTGCGAGATTGGCGGTGAGCGCATTCAGGTTGGCTGTGATCGAATCAACTGGCACATCCTTGAGATTGGTGGTGAGCTGGGCCAGATCAGCCGAGGCTGTATTGAAGTTGCCGGTGATACCCTTGATATCGGAAGTAATAGGGGGCAAAGTGGCCATGAGTGCATTCAGCTGGCGAGTGCTTTGTTCGAGATTGGCGGTGATGGCATCAAGGCGTTGCACGCTGTTGAGTACAGCTGGGCTGCCTACAAGAGCATTGATGGAGGTGAGCAATGAATCCACTTTTGGAATCATCGCAGTGACCGAAGGCATGAGATTATCAGTCACATTGTCCATCATCCCCTTGGGCACCTCGGCTATGAGATGATCACCTACATTGTGATAATTCTTGTTGGGAGCCATGTCCAGCATTATAGAGGCAGTGCCGAGCAGGTCGGTGGCCAGCACGGCCTTGGTGCCCTGGGGCACCTTGAGATTGCGGTCGAGCGAAAGCTCCACAAGCACGTGGCCGGGATTGTCGTATTCGTATGAGATATCTCGCACGAGGCCGACCTTGAAACCGTTGACGGTGACCGGCGCGCTCTGGGCAAGTCCGGCTACGTTGTCGAAGGTCGCATAATAATAATTGGCTGCCTTGAAGATATTGACGCCTTTCAGGAAGTCAATTCCGACAAACAATACCGCAAGGGCCACAAGTACAATCAAACCAATGAGGATTTCTTTTCGAAAGATTTTTTTCATAATCAATATCATTGAGCGACACGCTTTCCGTCGCGTATCTTTATAATAAACGCATCAGGGAACGTTTTTTTCAATCGGCGCAATGCTTTTTTCGCCGCATTGAGTGTTTTATGTTCTCCTATATAATATATGTATGTATTTTCGTCGAGGATGTTTGCCACGTCAGTATGGCCCTTGAAGCGCGCATCCGCCGCATCGACGGGCTTATCGGCCGAGAGCAGATGCACCGTGTAAAATTCGCGCGGCTCAGCCTTGACAGCGGATGCCGCAACTGTATCCGGTTGCTTGTGGCGCTTGTAATACTGAATGAAAGCGTTGGCTATCGAACGGGCACATTTCTGCCGCCCCTCGGCCGATGCAAGGAAGCGTTCGGCTGCGGGATTGCATATGAAATCAAGCTCTATAAGCACGGCAGCCATTGAGGTGGCTCTGAGCACGAGGAATCCGGCCTGGCGCACACCTTTGTCGGCGCGTCCGGCGGTCTTCACCAATTCGCGCGTGGCTGCATCGGCAAATTCGATAGAATTCTGCTGATGGCGGTTTTGAGTAAGCTCAAAAATGATATAAGACTCCGACGAATTGGGGTCGAAGCCCTGATATGTCTCCGAAAAATCTTCCTCCAGCTCTATGGCGCTATTCTCACGCATAGCCACGGCGAGGTTGTCTTCATTACGGTGCAGACCGAGTGTATAAACTGACACGCCATGTATATTCTCGCGTCCGCGGGTCTTTGCATCTACAGAGTTGACATGTATCGATATAAAAAGATCGGCATCGGCGCGGTTGGCTATGGCGGCACGCTCGTTGAGGGCTATGAAGCGGTCGTCGGAGCGCGTGAAAATAGTCTTCACATCCGGAGCTTCCTTCGCCAGTATATCGCCGAGACGCTTGGCCACATCAAGCACAATGGTCTTTTCATTGGTGAGCTTGCCCCGGCAACCTATATCCTTACCGCCGTGACCGGGGTCGATAACTACGGTGAACGGCTTGTCGTGAGCCGCCTGCTTGTCGCGTACACGGCCATATGCAGGCACGCACGCGAGCACTATCAATATAATATGTAAGATAATTCGGCTCATAAAACGCACAAAATTAGCCAATTTTTAGAAAATAACACAGCGTTAATGACGTTTTTCACCATTTTGACCAATTTTGTCATGCTTTTGGGCAAATACTTGAGGAAGCATCTCGCGGTATTGCCCTTTGCCTCGGGTGGTCTTGCCATAAGCCACTGCATGATGCGGGCAGATATGGTAGCATCGCAGGCACATGGCACAATTGTCAGCCCAATGCGGCAGACGGTCGGCACCCATAGAAATGTTTTCCATAGGACACGTGCGCGCACACAACCCGCAACCTACGCAGACGGCCGTCGGACGAAACGGCTTCGGCGACATCTCGAACCGGCAGAACCACGGATAGATCACAGCCGTCTTGATCCATGCAAAAGCCCCGCGTGTAATATCCCATAGGCTATCTCCGGAAGCGATTCTTGATGCGATTTCATCAATGCGACTGCGCGCGGCATCGATTTTTGCCTGTGCCAGCTCCGCGCTGTCTATATCGAAGCCTTTCATACACACATAGGTATTGGGCATGATTACCGAAAAGGCTGCCACCGCCTTAGCCCCGGCCTTCACGAGATCATCGCGCCACACACGGTCGGTGTGGCCGGCATCGTCGCCGCACGTCATCACAGCGAAATGCGCTGCATAGGAGCTGAGTACATCGGCCGACTCCCTGATAAAACGGCGCACTACCGGGGGGACGCCCCACGAGTATACCGGAAAGATCCATATCAACCGCAAGCCGCCATCGGCCGGCAGAGTCGCGCCCGCAACGATCTCAAAGACCTCTTCACCCAACTCCTCAGCGAGCCGGCGGCCCACATACATCGAGTTGCCCGTACCGGAGAATACTGCGATCATTTCTTCTGTATCTGGCGGATTTTCACCATTGTGGCGCCGAAACCGTATTCACGGAATGACGCGTCACTCACCTCATGTCCCTTGTAGCGGTGATTGAGCTCCTTCTGGAGGGCGGCCCGGAGCACACCTTCCCCATTTCCGTGGATGAATACTATGCGCTTGCCGGGAAGCCGCAGATTCTCATCCATGATGCGCCTGAATGTGTCTATCTGATAATTCAATATTTCCGCGGATGTCATGCCGGCTGTCGTATCAAGCAACTCATCGGCGTGCAGATCCACCTCAAGTATCTCGTCTACGGAGTTTTTCTTTTTTGGCTCCGGTTTGCGGCGCTTATCGGCACGACGCGATTCGAGCATGGCCAGGCGCATGGCCTCAGCATCGACATCTCGCGCTACAACATTCTGTGGCTTGTCATCCTCCACTATATTAAAGGCTATCACCGGATCGTCGAAATACGGATTGCGGGTGAAGCAGTGAAAGCGTGCGAATTTAGTTGCATCAAATCGCTGTTCAAACATTATCGGCGCTTTCAGGTCAAATTCCCGGCCCTCCTTGTATACCACTGCTTGAAAAGAAATGCGCCGGATATCGGGAAGATCGGTAGTCTGGAGTTCGAACAGGAAAATCTGTGTGGCAGGCTCCACCACCCCGCGGGCACGCACTACCCACGAACGCTCATCGTCGCCGCGGGTCATGACCGCAAACGACATATAATAATTGGAATCATTCACAAGGTAAGCATCGAAGGTAGCCGACGAAAGCCTCTTGAGATCCGAGGCCTCGAATCCTATCACGACATTGAGCTTCTCGCCTTCGGGAGTCTCCTGCACGGGGGGCAGCCCCTCATTTTTGGCTGCCACCGGAGCCGGTGCCTGCGAAGCCGCCTTGGCATCAATCTTGGCATCCGCCTTGACTTCTTCGGCGCGTCGCACCACTACACACTCCTTGATGAGCACCGGAGTCTCAAACCCGTCGTCGTCGACGTAGGCAAGCTGTCCTTGTATTTTATTGACGCGACCTCCACCTACAGAGTTGAGGAAGCGCACTATATCACCTATCTGAAGTTGCATGAGTTTTCTTGTTTTTTGGGGTTTCCCTGCAAAGTTACTATTTTTTTGTGATTATTTTGTTGATGAATTGAAAATATTTTGTAACTTTGCCGCCATAAAACGACATTGTCTAATGAAACACAAGTGCAAAAATATACAGATAGCGGGAGCTACCGTCTTGGCGGCTCTGCTGCTGGGTGCATGTTCAAAAAATGCCTCTGATAAAAGACCGGTACTTGTGGTAAGCATCGCACCTGAAAAGTATATACTCGAGCAGCTCGGTGCCGACGACTTCAACATTGTCACACTCATGCCCAACGGCAGCAACCCCGAGACATTCGAGATACCGATTTCGGGACGCAAGGCAGTGGATAATGCAGCCGCATATTTCTCCACCGGCCTTTTCCCCTTTGAAAACAACCTCTCCGTGACATCCGGATCTTCGGCCAACATCGTAAATATCTCCGATAATGTCGATTTCATTTACGGTACGCATGACCACTCTCACGAGCACAGCTCCTTCCTGCATACCGACGGCGGCCAGATCACACCCGACCCGCACATCTGGACATCTGTGTCCAACGCCCGCGTGATCGCGCAGAATATGGCTACCGAGCTAATAAAGATCGACCCCGACAACGAAGAGAAATATCGCGACCGGCTCATGACTTTCGAAGGCCGGCTCGACTCAATACACGGAGCTATCAAGACACGGCTCAAAGACAAGGAAGGCACCACTTTCATGGTGTGGCATCCGTCACTGAGCTATTTCGCACGCGACTACCACCTCAACCAGCTCGCCGTGGGCAGTGAGAGCAAGGAGCTCTCGCCCCGAACCCTGCGTGAGACTATCGACACCGCACGTGCCGCTGATGTAAAAATATTCTTCTTTCAGAAAGAATTTGACTCGCGCCAGGCCGAAGCCATCAATTCCGGCGTCGGCTCGGAAATGGTAGTGATCAATCCCTCCAATTACAATTGGGAAGAAGAACTCGAAAAGATCACCTCATATCTTGAGAAGTAACAGCTACATACACCCGCTACAGCCGTCGGATCTCGGCGGAGTGCGGCTGAATGTTAGCCGCGACGTGGTCATCTCACTCAGCCACGTCTCGATGCGTCGTGACTTCCGCCGGATACTTACCGACGTAAATCTCGAAATACACAAGGGCGATTTTGTGGCTATCACGGGCCCCAACGGCGGAGGCAAGACCACGCTGCTGCGCATCATACTCGGACTGCTCAAACCCACCTCGGGTACTGTGACTGTCAACACCCCGCCGCACGCTATCGGATATCTGCCTCAAAAAAACACTATCGACTCCCATTTTCCAATTTCTGTCCGTGAGGTCGTGGAGTCGGGACTGCTCAATGTCAAGGATCTATCACGAGACGAGCGCCGGCGACGCACCGAAGAGACGATCGCCCAGATAGAGCTGCAAAGCCACTCTGACCATCCCATAGGACGCTTGTCCGGCGGACAGCTCCAACGCGCTCTCTTAGGCCGAGCCATCATCTCGCACCCGCAACTACTTATCCTTGACGAACCACTGAGCTACCTCGACAAACACTTCGAAGCCCATATCTACAAGCTCATGGCGTCCATAGCGCCCCACTGCACCATCCTGCTCGTATCTCACGAAATGTCAACAATCTCCACCATGGCCAACCGCCACCTCATTGTCGACACTAAAGTGAGCGAGTGCTGCGCCAACCATCACTATCTGCGCACCGAGTGCGACTGATATCACCGGCCACCCGCCCCCACAATACCAGGCGGAAAAACATACGACCTGTCTAATTTGTTTACATTCTATACATTCAACACCCCAGTTTACTATGAACATCACAGACGAAGATAAAAAATACATGTCGCAGGCAATACAATTGTCAATCGACAATGTCAACAACGGCGGAGGTCCCTTCGGTGCCGTCATCGTTAAAGACGGCGAAGTGGTAGCCACCGGAGTCAACCGTGTGACAGCTACAAATGACCCCACTGCCCATGCTGAAGTTTCTGCTATCCGTGCTGCTTGCGCCAAGCTTCAGAACTTCAAGCTTGAAGGTTGCACCGTGTACTCATCTTGCGAACCGTGCCCGATGTGCATGAGCGCGCTATATTGGGCCGGCGTAAAGCGGCTGTTTTACGGAAATACTAAAGAAGATGCCAAGAAAATCGACTTCGACGACTCCTTTATCTATGAGCAGCTCTCGCTCCCATACGAAAAGCGCAGCATCCTCTCCGCGCGCATCATGGGCGCCGAAGCCATCAAGGCTTTTCAACTCTGGGAATCAAAAGAAGACAAAATCGAATATTAACTCTTAAAGGTATAAAAAACAATGCCGGGACACTCACCTGAAGTGTCCCGGCATCGTTTTTATACAGATTTCATTTATTTCAGCTCCGCATTATCAGGATCCGTGTACCAGCGGGAGTACATGAGATAGTTGTGGGCTATCTTGCGGTTGATCTCCTTGCTTTGCTCGGGATCGACCATCTTGATAAACTTGGCAGGTGCACCACCCCACAGCTCATTGGCGCCGATTTTTGTGCGCGACAGCACCACAGCTCCGGCTGCCACGATGGCTCCGGGTCCGACCTCTGCATCATCCATCACCACGGAACCCATACCGATGAGGGCGTAGTCATGGATTTTTGCACCATGGATAGTCACATTGTGGCCTATGGAGACATCATCGCCGATTTCTATAGTGGATTTCTGATACAGTGTATGCAGTACAGAGCCGTCCTGGATGTTTACGCGGTTGCCGATGCGGATCGAATTGACATCGCCGCGCAATACCGTATTGAACCATACACTGCATTCGTCCCCCATCACGACATCTCCGATGATGGTAGCGTTTTCGGCCAGAAAACAGTCTTTGCCGATTTCAGGGGTGTACCCTCTTACAGGAATTATCAGTGCCATGTTCAGTTGTGAAGTTTTACGGGTTGAGTCTGTTCGTTGAGCCATGCGAGGTCTTCGCCATCAAGATGAGGTGCGAGGGTCTCGCGAACACGGAGCTGATATGCGTTGTACCATGCGACTTCCTCGTTGGTCCAGATAGCTGTCTCGAGCAGCCCGCAGACACAGGGCCACCGTGTGAGCACCTCAAATTGATAGAAATCGCCAAATTCAGTAGACATAGCAGGAACGGTGAGCACAAGATTCTCGCAACGGATACCGTGCACGCCTTCACGGTAGAGTCCCGGCTCGTCGGATGTGATCATGCCGGGGGTGAGCGGTGTGGGCACATAGTTGAGACGTATGCTCTGGGGACCTTCGTGCACGTTGAGGAAGTGCCCTACCCCGTGACCGGTGCCGTGGAGATAGCTGAGACCTTCTTTCCACAGGAACTGTCGTGCGAGCGCATCGAGCTGAGCACCGCAAGTGCCGGCGGGGAAGATGGCGGTGGCCAAAGCTATATGACCCTTCATCACCAAGGTGAAATCACGGCGTTCGTCGGCTGTAGGTACGTCGCCGAGACAGATTGTGCGGGTGAGGTCAGTGGTGCCATCGAAGTATTGCGCGCCGGAGTCAATGAGCAGCAGACCCTCGCGCTTAAGCTCGACATTGGAATCAGCGTCGGCCTCATAGTGCACTATGGCGCCGTGGGGGCCATAACCGGCGATAGTGCCGAAACTCTCGTCGAAGAACATCAGAGAGCGGGCACGGTTGCGGCGCAGGATGTCGGCAATATCCATTTCGGTGCATTTTTCGCCCGAATCAAGCTTCGCATGAATTTCGCGGAGAGAGCGCACCATGGCTACACCATCGCGCACCATGGCATCACGGACGCCCTGGATCTGCACATCGTTTTTGCAGGCCTTGTCCATCGCCACGGGCGACTCGCCTGATACCACACGTGTGCCGAGAATATCTGTGATCGAGGCAGCTGTGCGTGCGGCTTCCACGAGCACACGCACATCGGACGGCAGGGCAGCGAGAAATTCCTTTACCGACGTATAGGGACGACATTCGACATTCTGGCTGAGCAGATACTGCTGCATATCGGCGGCTACTTTCGCCGGATCGATGAAAAGTACGTTGCGGGACGCCGAAAGATAGAGGAACGACGTTGCCACAGGATTGTATTCCACATCGTTTGAACGGATATTTAGTACCCATGCGATCTCATCAAGAGCTGAGATGAAGACGGCATCGGCTTTCTGCGAGGCCGTCTTGGCAAGTACTCCGGCAATCTTTGCAGTGGCTTCAAGTCCGGCATATTTGAGCTCGTGCTCGAAAATCTTTCCTTGGGGCAGAGCAGGACGGTCAGTCCATACCGAGGCGGCGTCAAAATCAGATACCAGGGATATGCCCTCGGCAGCGAGACGCATCTGCATGTCGGCCTTCTCGCGTGAGGAGAATACCATGCCGTCGATGCCAACAACACCGCCTGACTTAAGCTTACCGATGAGCCAGTCAGTAATTGAGGGTGTGTCGAGCAGGCCGTCCTTCATCAGTCCGATACCGGTACCTTCAAGCTGCTGGGCAGCCTGAAGGAAATAGCGCGAGTCGGTCCAGAGATATGCCTCGTCAGCGGTGACTACAAGGTCGCCCGCCGAACCGGTAAAACTGCTGAAATAGCGTCGTACCTGCCAGAAATCCGATAGATACTCGCTCATGTGGGCGTCTTTTTGCGGAATGATCACCGCTGCTATGCCTTGATTTTTCATTAGCTCCCGCAGGGATGCGAGGCGTGATTTGATTTCTTCTTTCATTGTTGCGTATAGCGTTTCAGTTAGTTCAATATGATGTCAAAGGAGCTTCGAATGCGTCCTTGATATGCTCCATTTCGTATTTTTCGGGGGTGCCCCGTATACCAAACAAATCGAAGCGGATAAAGTGCGGCAGGTCAAATGACTGTACATAAACTTCGGCTGAGCGTATCATGTGGGCTATCTTGCGGGAGTCGACAGCCTCGAGAGGATCAATGTCGAAATCGCGCCGGGTCTTCACCTCGGCAAAAATGATTTCGGCATCACGCTCGGCGATGATGTCAATCTCATAGTGCCCCATGCGCCAGTTTGTATCGCGTATGGCATAGCCTTCCGCGATCAATGCTTCGCGGGCAAGTGATTCGCCCCAGGCTCCGAGTTCGTTGTGTTGTGCCATATCACAAAGTTAGCGAAATTTCTTTTTATCAAGGTATAAAATATGCTAAAAATACGATTACGGCCTCTCATCTGAGCTATTTTGAGTAAATTTGCAATTGGAAAAAGTTATTAGGTTATGCGCAATATTAAAAACGGCACCAAAGTGGATATGCTCAGCGGTGCCTTGCTCCCCAATATAGTCATTTTTGCCTTGCCGCTGCTTGCAAGCGGTATTTTGCAACAATCATTCAATGCCATTGATATCGCTGTGGTAGGACGCTGGTGTTCCAAGCAGTCCCTGGCGGCCGTTGGCAGCAACGGCATGATCATCGCGCTCATCGTGAATCTATTCATAGGTATATCAGTAGGTGCAAATGTAATCATAGCCAATTATATCGGACGCGGCTATACGGATGGAGTGCGCAAAGCCACGCGCACAGCCATGTCTGTAGCCATAGTGAGCGGATTTGTGATTTTGGCTGTCGGCTGGAGCGTGGCTCGCCCGCTGCTCGAATTTATGGACACGCCCGACGATATCATCAATCTTTCGACACGGTATCTCAAGATTTTCTTTCTCGGGATGCCATTCATGATGATATACAATTTCGGCTCGGCAGTGCTCCGCAGCAAGGGTGATACCCGGCGCCCCTTCTATGCTCTCGTGGCAGGCGGGATGGTCAATGTAGGTCTCAATCTGTTTTTTGTACTATCGCTCGGAATGGATGTGGCCGGTGTGGCTACAGCCACCGTGATAGCCAACGGCGTCAACGCTGCCCTCATATTATATTTTATCTATCGGGAGAAAGCTCCTTTCCGGTGGACGCCGGTCGATTTCAGATTTGACCGCACGGAATTGGCCAAGGAAATGCGCATCGGTATTCCGGCAGGTATCCAGGGGATGCTTTTCTCCATTTCAAATGTATTCGTACAGTCGGCCATCAACCGTCTGGGATCGGATGCGGTGGCCGGCTCGGCGGCGGCTGTCAATTATGAGATGTACTGCTATTTCCTGATTGTAGCCGTCAATCAGGCTGTGGTAGCTTTCACCGCGCAAAATTACGGTGCTGGCAATATAAGCCGATGCAAACGTATTTTTGTCATCGGAATGCTCCTCGGTGTCATTTCTTCCGCGATAGCGAATATCGGTATAGCGGCCTTCTCGGGAACATTTGTAAGTGTGTTCAGCAATCATCCTGGCGTGCTTGAGTATGGATGCATGCGTGTCGAACATGTATTGGCATTTCAATTTATCGCATGCAGCTATGAGATCGGAGGGTCGGCCATGCGTGGTCTCGGCTATTCGATGACTCCTACGGTCATCACAGTTTTCGGCTCGTGCCTGCTGCGCGTGATATGGATCCACTTTCTCTTCGCCACCTCGTATGATTTTCTTGATCTGATGCTTCTGTACCCGGTGAGCTGGACGGCCACCGGAGTAATGTCTCTCACGGCCTATTATTTCATAAGCCGACGCGCTTACTCCCATATAGAAACAAACGGGACGGCTGTGGAAGCCATCCCGTAGAGTGTGTTTTTATTAGTTATGTAATAGACTTTATACCTGTTGAGTGCTATGTAGTAAAGTGTTTTGTTATGAAAGATTTATGAAGCTCAACGGTAGTCGGAGAAGCGTTCCTGCAGTTTCTTGCGGGCGAAGAAGATACGGCTTTTGACTGTACCGAGCGGGAGATTCATATGCTCGGCAATCTCATTGTATTTGTATCCGGCCACGTGCATCGAGAAGGGGATGCGGTACTCGTCAGAGAAAGCATCGATGGCTGAGGTGATTTCGTCGGCGTGGAATGCACCTTCGGGAGTGTCAAGACCTGAGTCTTGTGAGAGATTGAGATGATAGAGGTTTTCGGTAGTGTCGACCACTGTCGCAGCACGGGCAGAGCGGCGGTAATTGTTGATGAAGATGTTGCGCATGATCGTGAACACCCATCCTTTGAAATTGGTATTGTCCGTATATTTGTCAGCGTTGTCGAGCACCTTGAGAGTAGTGTCCTGAAGGAGGTCGTAGGCATCATCGCGATCAGATGTGAGCATGTACGCGAAGTTGAGCATGTTGCTTTGCAGCTTGATGAGGTTTGATTGAAATTGTTCTGCTTTCATAACGGCGGTTTTTATAGGTTTTATTTGAATTATATTTTCGTTTTTTTGTTTTTGATGTTGCAAATATGGGGGCAAAATCGCGGTCTGTCAAGTTTTTCACCGTTAATAAATGTTAATACGAATTTTACAGAGATTTTTCTTACTTAATACACTATCATACTGCGTTTTATATAATGTTTCAAAATGTTACATCTTTGTTACACCGATAACTTTGTCACAACTTATTGCTATACATGTAACATGTATGTAACTAAATTAACACTCCGATTTCATCTGTTCATGAACACTCTCAGCAGTGTGTAACATGAATTTTTCAGCGTTAAAATTAGGCGCTAATAATATTTTTACGTACTTTTGTATAATAAATAATTAATACTATATAATCATGATCAGTCCCAAATTGCAAGACGCCATCAATGCGCAAATCAATGCCGAATTTTGGTCGGCCTACCTCTACCTCTCAATGGGTATGCACTTCGAGAATGAAGGCCATGCAGGCATCGCAAACTGGTTCCGCATCCAATTCAAGGAAGAACAGGCTCACGCAGAAATCTTCATGAACTATCTCAACAGCCGTGGCGGACGCGTAGTGCTCGCTCCTATCGCCGAAGTTCCTACGTCGTGGGATAGCCCGCTCGCAGCCTTCGAAGCCACCCTCGCTCACGAAGAGAAAGTGACTTCTCTCATTAATAATATATATGCGCTCGCTGAAGCCGAACACGACTACGCCACACGTACAAAACTCGACTGGTTTGTATCGGAGCAGGTCGAGGAAGAAGACACCGCCCGCGGCATGATCGACCGTCTCAAACTCATCGGCGACAATGGCCTCGCACTCTACACCTTCGATCAGGAGCTGGCCTCACGTGTATACAATGTACCGGCACCCCTCGCCAACGAAAACTAATCAATAACAAAATACTATCCATCGGGACGTACCTCACGTGTGCGTCCCTTTGTTTATCATATCCATGAAATTTATCGGAATTATCCCCGCGAGATACGCATCAAGCCGTTTTCCCGGCAAACCTTTGGCCAAAATCGGCGACATGACAATGATAGAGCGCGTTTACCGTCAGGCTTCCAAGGCGCTTGACGAAGTCATAGTGGCCACCGACGACAGCCGTATCGCTGATGCAGTGGAGGCTTTCGGCGGACGCGCCATCATGACATCCCCCCAACACAAGAGCGGCACCGACCGTTGCTACGAAGCTTACTGCACTTCAGGCTCCCAGGCCGATGTGGTGATCAATATCCAAGGCGACGAGCCTTTCATCGCACCTCAGCAGATAATTTCACTCCGGGAGTGCTTTGCACAGCCCGATACCGAGATTGCCACACTCGTGCGCCGCTTTGACCCGAGCGCCGGATGGGATGCTCTTTTCGATCCGAATACTCCGAAAGTCGTGCTCGATAACGCAGGTAATGCGCTATACTTCTCGCGCAGCATCATCCCCTACGTGCGCAATCACCCCTGGCAGGAATGGATTGACCATGCTCAGTTCCATACCCACGTAGGACTGTATGCCTACCGTGCCGATGTCTTAGCGAAAATCGTGAAGCTTCCGCAAAGCCCGCTCGAAATCGCCGAATCACTTGAACAGCTCCGCTGGCTGCAGGCAGGATATAAAATCCGCACAGCTGTGACATCGCACCCCTCAATCGGCATCGACACACCTGCTGATCTCGAACGCGCAATACAATATATCGCCCAAAATGAGCTGTAATCATCCCGACCGCACAGTAGCGCCCCCTACCCGCCCCTTCGAGGATATAAGCCTCACCCGGGCTCGTGACATCGCCACCCCCGGCGGTTTTCTGATAAAGACAGTCCACGCCGGACATCAGCAGCTCGTAAGGCTTGCGCTCCGCTGGGCAGGAGGCACCACGGATTTCGCGCCACCCGCCGCACTGTCCATTCTCACGGAGAGCATGCGCGAAGGCTCAGCCTCGTACACAGGTGAACAGATCGCAGATATAATCGATTTCAACGGCGCGCGGCTCACCACGCGCACCCACGATCACCACTGCGGCTTTGACTTGCTGGTGCTGAAAAGCCATCTTGCCGATGTACTGCCGGTGCTCCGCGATATGATCATGCACCCGAATTTTGAGATTGAGGCAATCGAGCGCATAAAAAACAGGCTCGCGGCACGCTGCGCCGTGCAAATGGCAAAAGTGGAGACACGCGCGTCAGTGCGCACCCGCGCGCTCATGCTCGGAGCCGACCATCCGGGAGCCGTGCACGACACCCCGGAGAGTATCATGGATATAACGGCCGACGATCTCCGAGCGTTGTATGCCGCCACAATCGGTAGTGCGAGGCTGTATACTTTTGCGTGCGGCGACCTTTCTGACGATATCATCCGGGAATTATCGGCCTTCGTAGATTCGCTTGCCCATCCCGCAGCCACCGATCCAATCAATATAATTGAAGCCTCACCGGCTGCTCCGGCGCGCGAAAATGACATTTGCCCCGATGCACGCCAATCAGCTGTGAGCATAAGCCTCCCGGCTATCCCGCGCAGCCATCCCGACTATATCGCTCTCCGGCTCACTATCATGGCGCTCGGCGGCTATTTCGGCAGCCGGCTAATGCAAAATATCCGCGAGGAACGCGGTCTCACCTATGGTATCAGCTCATCTCTGCTGGGTACTTACGAGGGCAGCTATGCCATGATAGAGGCGCAATGCTCGGCTGAGTCCGTCGAAACTGTAATTTCGGAAAGCATGGCAGAAGTGGAGCGCTTGGTCACTAATCCACCCACGGGCGATGAACTGCGCCGCCTCAAGCTCAAAGCGTGGTCGGCACTGGCATCAGCTGCCGATTCACCAATTTCAGTGCTCGAACACTACATCACGCAGCTCGTCGTGGGCACGGCCGACGACTATTTCGAGCGCCAGCTCCGCGTCATCGAGTCCATCACACCGGAAATGATTTCCGAGATGGCACGCAAATATCTTTCGGGACGTCAATGGAGCGTGGTAGTATCGGGGCCAGAGGCCTGAAGCTGCGACGCCTGCAATTTTTCAAGATAATCCGGAGTCAACACGGTATGTTTTATCGAAAAACGTATCGCGTTGAGTTCGGATATTGAAAGTTGCCGGGTGGCGTCGGGTCTATGTATTTGTTTGATTTTCATTTTTCTTACGGTTATAGAAAGCCACCAACGCATTTGTCGCGAGCAATACGGTAGCATATACTGCCATCAGCACGAAAAGCGGCATCCGCAGCGGGAAAAGATCGCGCAGATAACCTCCGCCCAGATAGCAGAAAAACAGTATCCATAGTGTAGCCTGCACCCCGAGGCAAAGTGTGCACCAGGCCTTGGCGCGGAATTTCTGATACCACACGCTCCAGAAGCTGAACGGCAGGCAACACAGATTGCAAAGCGCCAGCCACGGCAAAGCGTCCGGAAATACGAGGAGGCACAGCAGGCTCACACTGAAATACGTGAAACCGACTTCACTCCAGTTGAAAATACCGTAGAACGACGAAGCCCGGGTCTCCAATACAGAGTCACAACCGCCTTCTTCCACAAATTTACATACATCATCGGCAGCCGGATTATGCAATTTGAGCGTCTTTTGCAATAGAAAGACCGAAAAAGTCAATCCCACAAGATCAAATAAGGTGACAAGTACAGCAGGCACATGGCGGAAGATACCATTGGTCACGAAAAGATATACAAACAAAGCCGCCGCAAGTATCGCGAGTGCATATTTCTTGGCCGAGTCAATGATCTCCACACGTCTGTGGGCGGCATAGTCAGGCTCATGCGAGGCCTGCGTGGGGAAGGCCATGAAGACGTCGCCCGTGGCCAGACGGCCGAATTCATCGGCGCTGATACACTCGGGTTGCCCCTGGCTGAGATAGCACACCTGACCGTCAGGCGATATGCAGCTGACGATCACCAGCCCGCCGCGGGTAGCGGCTATGAAAGGGGTATCGAGCCGGAGCAATTGCTGAGGCGACACGTTGTAACCGGCACTTTCAATCCCATATTCCTGCAATAGTTTCGAGAGTCCGAAAAGACTCTTGAAAGGCATATCGCTGAATCTCCCGGCCGAATAGCCATAGGTATATGGCACACCCAGCTCGGTGAGGAAATCGGTGAAGAGTGTCGGCTGGCGGGTCATAGATAAGCTTCGATTTTGGCCAGCAGGGTGTCACCGCTCATCTCGCCGCTCTGGCGCCACTGCTCCTCGCCGTTCTTATAGATGATGAAGGTAGGCACCGATTGCACATCCGATGCACCGGCGGCTTCCTGATTTTGGTCAATATCGAGCTGCACCACGGCGGCGCGTCCGTCGAGGAGTTCCTTTACCTGCTCCACCACTGGAGCCATGTTGTGACAGTGTCCGCACCATGAGGCGAAAAATTCAACCAGTACAACCGGTTGCTGACGTATAGCTTGATCGTAAGTCATGATATAATTTTTAGAATTTATATCATAGAAACGCCGGACGCCTGAAAATGTTTAAGCCCCGCTGTGGGCGGGGCTTAAGACGGAGGATATGAGAAGAATGTCGTCGATTATTTCACATACACTTTTTCGACCTTGCCTGCGGAGCGGCGGAGATATACACCGTTGGCGGGATTAGCCACGCGTACACCCTGGAGGTTGAAGTATTCAGCATCACCTGCGGCGTCGACTGTCACATCCGAAATACCCTGGGTATCCTTTTCGGCCACGATGACATTGTTGATCTGCACGAATTCAGAATAATCATCGGGTATGGGAGAGGAAAGCTGGATGCCGATGCACATAGGCTTGCCATTGCTGTCGGGAAGATCAATAGTCAGGTCGGAGAAAGCAGCTGAGCCGGTGAGCGGATCAATGCCGCCGGGTTTGAGCGTATAGGTGCCCAATTTTGTCATCGATTCAGGATCTGAGGAGCTTCCGGTATAGATATTGAAAATCTCGTCGTGGATATAGCAGCGGGCCTGGAGTGTCACAGTGTACTGCTTGCCGGACTCGAATTTGAAGGGGGGCGAGATCAACCAGTCGTCAGCCGGGAGTGTCGTCTCCGACATCATGTAGGGCGAGAGGTAATAGTCGGCTGTCACTTCATAGTCACCGAATACGGAGTGGCCGAACGACGAACCGAATTCCCAGGTATAGCTGTCCTTGTTGCGGTCGACGCTTGTCCAGCTGTTGCGCACCTCGGCCAGGTCATCGAATGTCTCGGTATAGGGCATGGCTGTGATCGGAGGTCCGGCTACGAAGCTGATAGAATATGCGTCGGTCGAGCCGTTTTCATTCTTGGCAGTGATCTTATAAGAATAGCTGAGAAGACGGCGGAAATTGTTATCGGTGATTTCGGTACCTGCATAGTCGGTGGCCAAAGGATACTCATCGGGCAGGCGTACGATATCATACTTGGTCTGTGAGGGGTCGAATGCTCCCTGATGGTAACCGGTGGAAGGTGCTTCCCACGAAAGTTTGGCCGAAAGGAAATCAGCTCCTATCTCGATATCGGCGTCAGGCACTGCGGCAGGACGGTCCGGACCGATGTAAGCGTAGGTAGTCTGCTTGGGGCCGTCGCCGGCGGCATTGAAGGTGAGCGCTTCGTAGCGGTAGATTTTCTTCGGGTCGATATCATTATCGGTGAACGCGATCTTCTGTCCGGGCTTCACATTATTGTCATAAGCGATGCGTGTACCGTCGCGGAACACTACCATACCGTTGATAGAGCTGAGGTTGTCACCGCCGAATGTCTTTTCCGGGAGAGTGAACGAAATGTTTGCGGCAGTGCCATCGGCATTGTTGGTCACTTTCATATCGGATACAGCAGCGGGAGAGTCAAATCCACCGGCCGCATAGGGGATATAGAGACCCATGGCATGAGCGCGGATACCCATTTCGCCGACTTCGCGGATCGAATAGCCCTGCTGCATGGGCGAATAGCTGGCGGTATTGGAGATCTTAGGCAGGCGG
>CANSGE010000014.1 GCA_947646295.1 uncultured Bacteroidales bacterium | reverse complement strand
GAGCCAGTCGAGCATCTTGGCGTATACAAGCGCGCGTGCGTTGCATCCGTTGATCGAATGGTTCATATTCGGGAAAATGAGCATGTCGCAGAGCTTGCCGGCGCTCTGGAGTCGGCTTACGAATTCGATTGAGTTGGCGGGATGTACATTATCGTCGGCAGTGCCATACATGATGAGCAGCGGACAGTCGAGGCGATGGGCGCGACGGATGGGGGCCGACTCGTCGTATCCCTCTTCATTCTGCTGCGGGGTGAGCATGTAGCGTTCGGCGTATACAGAGTCGTAGAAGCGCCAGTCGGTCACGGGAGCCACTGCCACGGCAGCCTTGTAGGGAGCATCCTGGGCGGTGGCGCACATCAGCGACTCGTAGCCGCCGTAACTCCAGCCGAATATGGCAATGCGGGCGGCATCGACGTAGGGAAGCGAGGCGGCGTAGCGTGCGGCATTGATCTGGTCGATGGTCTCGTAGTGGCCGAGGTTGCGGTAGACGATGTCGCAGAAGTCGCGACCGCGTCCGCCGGTACCACGTCCGTCGACGCAGATGACCACGTAACCCTGACGGGCAAAAGCCTCCTGCCAGTCGACCTGCCAGCGATTGAGCACCTCCTGCGAGTCGGGGCCGCTGTACTGGAACATCACCACGGGGTATTTCGTGGAGGCTGAAAATCCGGTGGGCTTCAGAATGTAGCCGTTGAGAGTGAGGCCGTCGGAAGTCATGGTAAAAAATTCACGTGTGGGGAATTTCCGGGCATATTTTGCGGCGTAGGCGGCGTTGTCCTCGAGCGTACGGATGGATTTACCGGCATTATTGCACAGAGTGTAGACGGGAGGTGTGGTGACGGAGCTGTGCGAGAGCATCATGTAGCGGCAGTCGGGGGAGAACTGAGCTGAGGCCGAGCCGGATTTGGGCGAGAGGTCGGATACCTCGCCTTTGCGGTTGACGCGGCGGACGGTGCGGTCCATCGGAGTGGGGGCAGCCGTCTGGTAATAGTGGTTACCCTCGGCATCACAGCCATAATAAGCGGTCACATCGGCATCGGCCGAGGTGAGCTGACGGATGAGCGCTCCGGCGTAGCTGTAGAGGTAGAGCTGCTTGTAGCCCGACTGCCATGAATTGACCACGAAGCCCTCGGGAAGGAGCGTGAGGTCTTCGTATGACTCGGGTGTGATCCAGCTGCGTGACTCTTCGGTGTATACGCTCTTGACGACGGTGCTTTTGGGATTGACGGAGTAGATTTCGTAATGATTCTGGTCGCGGTTGAGGGTGGCAACGAGCAACGACTGCGATGCGGGTGCGTATTCGATACGGGGGATGTATTCGATGCGCTCGTCGGGCAGAGTGATATCCTTGAGCTTGCGTGTCTCCACGTCGTAGCTGTGGAGCGACACCACGGAGTTGGGCTTACCGGCCACGGGATATTTGTAGCTCCATGTACCGGGATAGAGGGCATATTGATTCTGCGGGTCGCAATAGCCCTGATATGTGGTCATGTCGTAGGTAGGTACCTCGGATTCGTTGTATTTGAGGAAGCAGAGGGTGAGATTGTCGGGCGCCCATGCCATTGAGCATGTGGTGGTGAATTCCTCCTCATATACCCAGTCGGGGACACCGTTGATGATGGCGTTGCGGCGGCCGTCAGTGGTGACCTCGACCTCGGTCTGATAGTCGAGTTTGCGGATGCGGATGTTGTTGTCGGTAACGAAAGCCACCATGCGGCTGTCGGGGGAGAATACCGGCGACTGCTGCCACTCGGACTGAGTGGAGAGCGGACGGAGCAGGCGGCTGCGCACCTCATATACGTAATATCTGGCGCGGAATGACCGGCGGTAAACGCTCTCGCTGCCGGTCCAGACCAGAATCTGCGAGGCATCGGGGCTGAGCGTGAAGCCTTCGACGGGGGCGTCGATCTTATTTTCGCGCGTGGTGGCGAAATCGACGAGCACCTCGAGCTGCTTGCCATCGCGAATGTCGTAGCGCAGGATGGAGCGGCCATCGGGCGCGAGCATGGCGTATGATGTGCCGTCGGGCATATAGGTGAAGCTCTCCGGTGCAGCGGCCTTGTTGGCGGGGAAGACGTAGGGAGCGACTTCGTCGACTATGGAGGCTGAGGCAGTGCCGCACATCAGCAGAGAGGCGGCTATGGTGTAGAAGATTTTTTTCATCAGAAAAGATATTCTAAAGAGGGATCATTCAAAAAGAGACAGTTGATTGGGGTTGTGCGGTGGTTGCTTGCGCTTCGGGGCCTGGTAGCCGAAGTCGGAATTGTCGTCGGCCGGACGCATGGAAGGAGTCTCGGGCGGCGGCGTCTTAGTAAACCATTCATCTGACTCAAAAGTTTGCTCGATGGCCGACAAATCGGTGTCGGAAATGCGCGGAGCGCTTTCCTCGCCGTAAAGAGCTGGTGCCTCGGCAGTGGCCGCGGCGGAACGGTGAGTCTTGGGCAGGAGTTCCTTAATTTCGGCCTTGAGGGCGGCCTCGCGCTCAGCCTGGAGGCGGAGGTTCTCGGAGATTGTCTGCTTGAGCGATTCGATTTCGGCATCGCGTGAAGCGAGGGCCTTTTTCTGCGCCTTGATTTTTTCCTCGCGACGTGTCATGAGCTTGTCGACCTCATCCATGCGCTCGGCCACTTCCTTGTATTCCTCGAGCATCTTATTCGCTTCGTCGAGTTTAGCCTGTGCTTCGTCAAGCGCGCTCTGAAGCTGTGCGTTGAGCTCTTTGCCGGCGGAATCTTCCTTGGCCTTGGCGTTGAGACGCGCGCGGAGGTCGGCCATCATCTCATCGGCGAGGCGGCGTTCTTCCTTGAGGGCGTCGATGCCCTGGGTCATTTCGCTTATCTGAGTGTTGAGGGCCTCGATTTTGCGGTTTGCCTCGGCGTCGGGGTTCTCGCGTATGGTCTTGAGCTCAAGTTTGAGGCGCTCGATCTCGGCACGCGCGCCCTCGACGTCTTCCTGCTGGACATTTGCCACTTTGAGACGGTTGACGAGCGAGCGGTTTTCGAGTTCGAACTGCTCACGCTCGGCCTCGAATGAAGCGACTTGCGCCTCAAGGTCGCGGACGCGGTCGGAGAGGGCGCGCTTCTGACGGTCGGCGCTGAGCTGGCGCTGCTGTACCTCGGCGCTCTTTTTCTCGATGTCGCCGGTGCGTGCCTTGAGCGACTCGAGCTCGGTGGATAGAGCCGCCTGACGTGCATGCCATTGGGCGCGCGAATAGTCTTCGCAGGCCTTTTCGAGAGAGGCCATATATGCCTTGATATCGGCATCGAGGGCTTCGAGGAGGAGCTGGCGCTGGCGCTCCTGATCGCTCGATTTTTTCAGAAAATCGGGCAGAGCGGAGGTAAATATATCGGTCACGCGCGTAAAAATACGCATGCGCATCTCATCGGTGAACTGCGGCGCCTCGGGCAGCAATGTCTCCTCGGAGGGCGCCGGGGCGGCCTGCACATTCTCGGATGGAGCGGACTGCGGGGCCACGGAGTCAGTGGTATCGTCATATAGGGTATCGGCTTCGTCGGCATCGTCGCCGGAGAAGCCTAACGCACGCTTGAATGATTTGAAAAAGCTCATTGTTGTATTGGATTGGATTCGAGGTCAACGTTCTGGAAGGGCAACGCCACAATGCCTGTACCTCGTCGGCCATTGATAGCGATGTGTAACGGTTGGGCGAAACGCACTACGCGGATGCGGCCGTCATCGTATTCGGCAGGGAGTGTATCCAGGTAGTCGTGGCGGTAGATGGCTGTCTGCGAGGCCGGGCTGATGGTGAAATAGCCCACGCCGAATGAGGTGAGGTTGTGGAAGAAGTGCGTGCCCTGGCTCGGCTCGATGCGGTAATTGTCGAGGGCTGCTTCCACGATGAGGCGGGCGGCGGAAATGTCGGCCCATCGCACGGGTATGCCGAGGGCGTCGTCGCTTGAGCCCCAGCGGCCGGGGCCGATGAGTATGTAATTCTCGTCGCGCTCGACAAATTGGCGGTTGAGGCGGTCGAGAGTCTCTACAAGAGAGCGGTTGCGTGATGAGTCGAAGGTATCGGGGCGCACATATATTATATGTGAGATGCCGTCGACGCTGCCGTTGCCGATGGCGGTATCGCTGCGCAGGATGATGTCCTGCTCGGGGACGTCGTCGATCATGGCGTCGGTCACGAGTTCCTTGCGGTCGATGATGGGGCGTATCTGGAGCCAGTAGATTTTGCCTTTGTCAGTAGGGCTGTAGGATGCTTTTGGCGAAATAATACCGGCAAACTCTATCTCGATGGGGCGCTGCATGGCTTCCTGGCCCTGCTTGAGCATGAAGTCGATGGCGGGAGCGAGCGGGAAAACGCGATCGCGCAATACATTGTTGAATGTCACGACACGGCGGCCGCGTCCCTCCTCGTAATCCTTGAGAAATCCGTCGACGGGGTCGAATGTCGACACGACGTATCTCAGGGCGCCCGTACCGGCGAAACTCTGCACGGGTCGTGTCACGATATTGAATGAATCGTCGGTGGTGAGCTGTGCGGGAGTCTCCTCGTTGACGGGGAGGGCACAGAGGGTGGTCTGCGTCTGGCGCAGAGCGAGGTCGAGCGTGGATGTCTGCAATACATGCTCGGGATGGAGGGGGCTGAAGCGCAGCCCCACGCCTCCGTCGACAATGTATTTGCCCAGGCCGACAGCGATTTCAGCCACGCCTTCCTCGGGAGTCTCGTCGCCGAGGGGATAGTAATTGAGGGAGCGCCCTACGCCGGAGAATGTGGGGAAGTAGAGGCCGTCGTGGTCTTCACCTACGACTTCCTGGATTATTATGGCCATTTTCTCCTGGTCAATGACATTGCTTGTGGCTGCCATATAGGCTTTGCTGGCGCGGTAGAATACAGATGCGTAGACGCCCTTGATGGCCTCGACCAGAAGACGCAGGCGCTCGTAGCGGTCGGGGTGCGAGGGCACCATGTAGGTGGAGTAGATGCCGGCAAAGGGCTGGTAATGGGAGTCTTCGAGAAGCGACGAACTGCGCACCGCGAGCGGGCTCTCCACCACATCGAAGAGCGCAAAGAAGTCTTCGACAAAGCGCTCGGGGAGGCGCGCGGCGAGGAAGTGGCGGAGTATCTCATCATCGTCGGCATCGCTCAGGGCGATGGGATAGAGATGATTGGACGCCATGAATTCGTCGAAAATGTCAGTGCAGAGCACCACGGTGCGGGGGATGGAGATGGTGGCCCCGTAGAAATTGTCGCAGATGGGATTTTTCTTGATGATGGAATCGACAAATGCCAGGCCACGGCCCTTACCGCCAAGACTGCCCTGCCCGATGCGGGCGAAGTTGCTGTAGTGGTCAAAGCGGTCTTTCTGGAATACGGCCACGATACCGCGGTTTTTCATCTTGCGGTATTTCACGATCAGCTCGAAGAAGAGCTGCTTGGCCGCAGGAGCATCGGCAATCGACTGGAAATGATGCCGCTTGATGACATCGGCTATAGGGAAGAGCGCACGCGAATACAGCCAGCGCGATATGTCGTTGTGCGATGCGTGCACGAAGAGAGCGTTGTCGGGGATATTGAAGATATTTTTCTGCAGACTCTTCAGGTCGCGGATACGCATGATTTCCCGGCCGTCGTCGGGATCTCGGATGATGAAATCGCCGAAGCCGAAGTTTGACATGATGGCATCGCCGAGATCGACGGGGAGTTTCTTGGAATTTTTGTCGAGAAACACACCGCCGAGCTGCTCGACATCGGCACGGTTGTCGACTTCGCTCGACTCGATGATGAGTGGCAACGAGGGATCCTTCTCTCTCAGATATCTGCAGAGGCGAATGCCGGCCTTGGAATCCTTGACGCCGTCGCGCTTGAAAGATACGTCGCTGATGACACCAAGGAGATTCTCGCCATATTTTTCATAGAGAGCCACGGCTTCCTCATAGTCGCGGGCGAGCATCACTTTGGGACGGCCGCGCATACGGAGCATCTGCTCGTGCTCGTTGAGCGCCTCGGTGGAAAATTCGCGCGACTGCTTGAGCAGGAACTTGTAGATATGCGGCAAAACGGATGAATAGAAGCGTACGGAGTCTTCGACGACGAGAATCATCTGCACGCCCACGTCGGTGATGTCATCGGCGTTGAGGCGGTCTTCGAGGAGCTTGATGATGGCCAGCAGGAGGTCCATGTTGCCCAGCCAGCTGAAGACATAGTCGATGCTGGACATATCCTCATTGGCGAGGCGGCGGGAGACCTCTTTTGAGAATGGGGTGAGCACTACCAGCGGAATGTCGGGAAACTCGGCCTTGATGACCCGGCTACCGGCGAAACTTTCGGAAATGTCAACGCCGGGCATCACCATCACCAGGTCGTAATGATTGGCGCGCAGGTATTCCATGGCCTGCTCCATATTTGAGGCGAGTGTAACGCGCGGAGGGGAGCTGAGGTTGAGGCTGGTATACTCGAAGTAGAGCTGCTCCTCGACGCGGCCATCCTCCTCCATCATGAACGCATCGTAGGGCGAGGCGACGAGCAACACATTGAAAATGCGCCGCTGCATCAGGTTGCGGAAAGAAGTATCCTTGAGATACAATCTGCTTAGGGCTTGTTCGTTCATGACAGAAAAGTTTTGCGCCGGTTTATCGGGCAAAGTTAACATTTTAATAAAAAACATCCAACTTTATTTTCACAAAGATGCGGGCCAAACGGGATGTTTATTGTAACTTTGCAGTGATATGGGAGAATCTTTGACAAAAGAAATGATAAAAGAGCCTGCGATGTGGAGGCTCCGCATGCTTGTCGCATCCGATGCTCTGACGGTGGCCGTGCTCCCCAAGGTGCCGGATCTCACCCCGCTCACCGCTGAGATTAAGCTCGGGGGGACCGGTGTATCGGCGCTCGAGGAGGCTGTGTACGCCAATCCGCTGCTGCTCCAGCCTTTTGACCGCTGCGAGATATTGTACCGCTCGGATGACTTCATGCTCGTGCCGGCAGGCTGCGATGGCGCCGGCATAAGCAAGGTGCTCGGAGCGGGAGTGGAGACGCAGGAGGTATTTTACTCTGAAATCGACCATGCCAATTCAATCGCCGCGCTCATCGATACACCTACCCGCAATTTCTTCCGCAGGACATTTGACACAGCCGGCTTCCTGCATCCGCTTGCCAAATCGGCGACGTTTTTCGCGTCGAAAAGCCGCATGGGTAATTCGGGGAAGCTTTTCGTGCTCATCGACAGCGACCGGCTGGACGTGGTAGGATTCGGCGCGCCGGGGTTGGTGGTGGCCACATCCTTCCCTTCAGACGACAACGCCACGTACTATGTACTTGCCTGCATGAAGACCGCGGGGCTCGACCCTGCGGCCGACGAAATACTGATAGCCGGCGCGCCTGCCCTGCGCACTGCCCTGATGGATCGCCTGCGCGACTATGCCGCCTCGGTGATGCCTATGATCATCCCCTCGGTAATGGCAGGCGGAAGCAGCGCGTCCTCCCTACCCTTTGAATTAATCATATGAGAATAATACGTGGAAAATACGGACGCCGGCGCTTCGACGTACCGACCAACATCACAGCGCGCCCGACGACAGACTGCGCGCGCGAGAATATATTCAATGTCATCGAAAACCTGATAGACCTCGAAGATGCCCGCGCACTCGACCTCTTCGCCGGCACGGGTGCGATATCATTTGAATTTCTGTCGCGCGAATGTGCATCGGTGACGGCCGTGGAAAAGGCTTCCACACAGTACAACTTCATCCGCAAGGTGGCGGCTGAGCTGCACGATGACAATATCAACGTAATCAAAGGGGATGCCTTGCGGTTTCTCGCTTCGGCATCGACTCCTTATGACATCGTCTTCGCCGATCCGCCATATAATATGCCGGGATTCGGCGAGATACCCGAGAAAATCATGTCGAGCCGAGCTGTAGGGCCGGGCACGCTGGTGGTAGTGGAGCACTCCAAGGCTTACGATTTCAGCTCTCTGCCGTATTTCATAGACCACCGCAGCTATGGCGCGGTGAATTTCTCCATCTTCCGCATCAGCTCACCGGAAGAGTAAGCACCGTCTCAAGCAGATTCACGGCTTCCTCCACCGTCTTTACATTGGCGATGGAGAAACTTTGCTTCGCAGCATTCTGACGTATCTTGACGCGCCGCGGGTTCATGGTGAGGAATGTGAGCAGCCTGCCGAACATATCCGACTGATAGTAAGCCTGGTTTGACTCGCCGACAAAATAAATGTACATTGCGCCTTGATGCAGATTGACCTTCTCGATGCCGAGGCGACGAGCCAGCCGGCGCAGACGCGGCACGAGCAGGAGCTCCTCGGTGACTTTCGGGATACGACCGAACCGGTCTTCGAGACGGCTGCGGAAGGCGGCTATCTGGTCGTCGCGCTCGATGCTGTCGAGTTCCTGATACAAGGCGATGCGCTCGGAAGCCTGCGGCACATAGAGAGCCGGCAGGAGCAGCTCCATATCGCTCTCGATTGTGCAATCGGTCACGAAATCCTCGGCCGAAACGATGTCGTTGGAGGCCTGCGCGGTGTCGGCGAATTCCTCCGTACGCAATTCGGTGACGGCTTCCTTGAGAATTTTCTGATACGTCTCGTAGCCAAGGTCGGCGATGAAACCGCTCTGTTCGGCGCCCAACAAATTGCCGGCGCCACGGATGTCGAGGTCCTGCATGGCGATGTGTATGCCTGAGCCGAGGTCGGAGAAGCTCTCGATGGCCTGCAGGCGGCGCCGCGCCACGGGTGTGAGCGGATTGCCCGGGGGTACCATGAGATAGCAGAATGCCTTGCGCGAGCTGCGCCCTACACGGCCGCGGAGCTGATGAAGCTCGCTGAGGCCGAAATTCTGTGCGTTGTTGACAATAATGGTATTGACACGGGGCATATCCACACCACTTTCGATGATAGTGGTGGAAAGGAGCACGTCGTAGTCGTGGGCGGCAAATTCCATGATGGTCTGCTCCACTTTGTCGGGCGGCATCTGGCCATGAGCCACGGCTACGCGCGCATCGGGCACGAGACGCCTGATCATATTTTCGAGCTCGTAGAGGCCTTCGATACGGTTGTTGACGAAGAATACCTGCCCTCCGCGGGCCATCTCGAAGTTGATGGCCTCGCTCACCAGGTCATCATCGAGCGATGTGACCGAGGTCACGATAGGATGGCGGTTGGCGGGCGGTGTGGTGATTGATGAGAGATCGCGCGCACCCATGAGCGAGAATTGCAAGGTACGCGGGATAGGTGTGGCACTCATCGTGAGGGTGTCGATGTTGACTTTGAGCTGCTTGAGCTTCTCCTTGACGGCCACACCGAATTTCTGTTCCTCATCGACGACGAGCAGCCCGAGATCCTTGAATTTTACCGATTTGCCAATGAGCTTGTGGGTGCCTACGATGATATCGATCTTGCCCTCGGCCAGATCGGCGAGTATCTGTTTTGTCTCCTTGGCCGTGCGAGCGCGGGAGAGATAATCGACCCGCACGGGGAAGTCTTTGAGGCGGTCGGAGAATGTGTGGAAGTGCTGATAGGCAAGCACCGTGGTGGGCACGAGGACGGCCACCTGTTTGCCATCGGCGGCGGCTTTGAATGCGGCACGAACGGCAATTTCCGTCTTGCCGAAGCCTACATCGCCACAGATCAGACGATCCATCGGACGGTCGCTCTCCATGTCGGCTTTCACGGCCTTTGTGGCAGTGAGCTGGTCGGGCGTATCCTCGTAGATGAAGGATGCCTCAAGCTCCTCCTGCATATAGGAGTCGGGTGAGAAGGCAAAGCCTTTTTGCTCGCGGCGCGCGGCATAGAGCCTGATGAGGTCGCGGGCTATGTCCTTGAGTTTTGACTTTGTGCGGTCCTTGACCTTCTGCCATGCGCCTGTGCCGATACGGTTGAGCTTGGGGGGCACGCCTTCCTTGCCACGGTACTTGGCGAGCTTATGAAGGGCATGGATGGAAACGAATATGATGTCGTTGTTCTGATAGACGAGTTTGATCATCTCCTGCATGCGTCCGCCCACATCGGTGCGGAGCAAGCCGGCGAATTTGCCGACACCGTGATCGATGTGCACCACATAGTCGCCGACCTCGAGAGCATTCAGCTCCTTGAGCGAGAGGGCGAGCTTGCCTGAGCGGGCTCGGTCGCTGCGCAGGGTGTATTTGTGGAAGCGGTCGAAAATCTGATGGTCGGTGAATACACATATCTTACGTTTGTGATCCACAAAACCTTCGTGCAGTGTGCCCTCGACGGCTGTGAAATCAATTTTATCGCCGCGGTCTTCGAAAATTACGCGCAGACGCTCGAATTGCTTATCATTGTCGCTGAGGATATATATCTTGTATTTATCGGCAAGAAATTTGCCGAAAGCCTCGGCGATCATGTCGAAGTTTTTGTGATAGAGGCCCTGGGGCGACATGGCGAAATTGACGGTGGCGTCTTTTTTCAATCCCGGGAGAGCAGAGGCGTCGGCCGCGGTGAAAATCATGCGCCGGAAACGTCCGTAAGCCCCGGCAAATGCCTCGGGATCAACCACGCCTTTGAGAGCTTCGGTATCTATGTCGCCGGAGGCAAGGGCGTTGGTGGACATCTGCGACGAAGCTATGCTGCGCACGCGCTCAATGGTGTCGTCGGGCTGTCGCACCGCCAGCAGTGTATCGGCCGAGATGTAGTCGAGCAGGCTCTCCCCGGAGGTGTGGGTATCGAGAGACGCCACTATGTCGGCCCTGTCGAGGGGCGTTTCGGAGAGCTGGGTCTCGATGTTGAAGGCACGGATCGAGTCAATCTCATCACCGAAGAAATCTATTCGGAAAGGCAACTCGCTGCCATAGCCGAATATATCAAGAATCGAGCCGCGGACAGCGAATTGTCCCGGCTCATATACATAATCCACTTCTTTGAACCCCAGCTCCCGCAGACGCTTTTCGAGCGAGGGGAGATCCATTGAATCGCCTTTGCGGAAGGGGATAGTGTCGCGGTCGATCTGCTGGCGCGAGGCTACCTTTTCGGCGAGGGCCTCGGGATAGGTGACCACAAAGCGCAGCGCAGGGTCGTCGGTAATGCGGCGGAGCGCCTCAGTGCGCAGTATCACCGCCGGGGCGTCAACCTGCCCGAAGCGTATGTCGCGTTTGTAGCCTGACGGCATGAGGGCCACTGCCTGCTCACCGCACAGGCGGGATATATCGTATGAAAGATAGCCGGCATCGTCCATATCGTGCGCGATGACAAGTACCGGACAGCCCTCCCGGTGAGGCAATCCGCTGAGTGCCACAGCAGCCGACGAGCCTGCCAGGCCGCATGCGTAAGTGGTGCCCGGCGTCGCGGCCAATGAAGCGAGCGCCTTGCATCGCGCGGGGGTAAGAATACCTGTGACTACTTCCTGAAGTGTCATTTGGCAGGCGGGGTAAGTATGTTGTGGTAACGCGCGGGGTCAAGTATGACGGCGCGGGCCGAATCGACTTCTATATCGTAGCGCAGGGCACGGCGGGCAAGGTCGGCATCGGAAAAGAAGCGGTCGCCTATCTCGGCGTCGAGTATCTCGACGAGTTTGTCGTGATTGAAATTGAGGTCATGGTCAAGATCATGTTTGAGTAGACCTGCGAGTATATCGAGCTGGGCTGCCACGCTGTCGTTCATGTAGCCCTCGACACGGGCAGCTTCACGCAGATAATCGATGCCCGACTCACATGCGCGGTCGTATTTGAAGCGTGCGGGGTCGATGAAAGCCTTGAAGTCGTCGAAGATGGAATCCGTTACCTGCCATTTCACGGGATCGGGCTGAGTGGCAGTGCGGGCGGCATAGCGGTTGGCATAATCGAATGCCCAGAGATCTGAGACGACATTGTAGAGGAGGCGGTTCATCGACGAATCAGCTACGGCCACATCGGGAGTGATGCCGCCGCCGTCGCGCACCTCGCGTCCTGCGGCCGTGTGCCATACGCGGGTGAGACTGTCGGGTATGCGTGCCACCGAGCCATCAGGATTGCGGTGCGAGTAATCAATGGCCTGGATGAGGCGTCCGCTGGGGATGTAATAGCGAGCGACGGTGACTTTGAGGAGTCCGTCATACGGGAGGGGGCGCGTCGTCTGCACGAGGCCCTTGCCGAATGACCGGGCGCCCACGATGACGGCGCGGTCGAGGTCCTGAAGCGATCCGGCGAGGATTTCCGAGGCGGAGGCGGTATTTTCATCGGTAAGGATAGCCAGCGGCAACTCCAGGTCGACGGGCTTCTGCATGGTCTTGTAGGTCTTGACCTTCTCGGCATCGAAGCCTTTGGTGCGCACGATCTCAGTGCCTTTGGGCACGAAAAGCGATGCAATCTGCACGGCGCTCTCCAGCAGGCCGCCGCCATTGCCGCGGAGGTCAATCACGAGACCGCGGAATCCGGGCGTCCCGCGCATCTCCAGCAGGGCATCGCGCACGGCCCCGGCGCTCTTTTCGTTGAATGTGGTGAGCTTGATATATCCTGTGCCGGTGGAATCGACGCCGTAATACGGCACCGGATTGACATTGATATTCTTGCGGGTGATCTCAAAGGTGAGGATGGAGTCGGTGACGTAGGGGCGGCGTACTTTAACGCGCACATTTGTGCCGGGCTGGCCCCGCAGCAGCTTGCTCACGGCATCACTCTCAGTGGACGAGGTGATCTCGGTATCGTCGACAGCGATGATATAGTCGCCGTGACGCAGACCCGCATTGCGGGCAGGTGCATCCCACACAGGCTGGTGCACTATCACGCCGGCCGGACGCTTCATGATGTATGCGCCTATGCCTCCGTACTGGCCGGATGAGATGCTTGTGAGCTCTTCCTGATTCTCGGCTGTATAGTATTCGGTATACGGGTCGATGCGGTAGAGCATGGCGTCGATGGCCGTCTTGACGAGTTCGTTGGCGTCAATGGAGTCGACATAGTTGGTCTGCAATTCCTTGAAAATGGAATTGAATACGGTGAGATTGCGAGCGGCATCTGTCTTGTTGGAGCGCGACTGCGCGAAAACGGAGCTGAATGCGATGCATGCGGCGGCTGTGCCTGCGAGTATTGCGAGTAGTTTTTTCATTGGCTGCTGAATGAATGATATTTGCGGGTCATATACCTCTTATAACAGAGAAAGACGAACAAACGCACAAAATTAACACTTTTTTTTATTCAAACTTTGAGTTATTTCGTTTAACTTTGCAAAATCATTATCATACTTATTTAAAAAATCAAAATTTACCATGAAATTATTGCGCAAAGCATTAATCGCTCTGGGCTTCGCCGCGCTTGCGTGCAGCGCCTCCGCCCAGAACCACGCATGGCCTGCCAATTACGAGGGCGTCATGCTTCAGGGATTCGCCTGGGACTCGTATGCCGACACCAAATGGACCAATCTCGAAAGCCAGGCCGACGAACTGAGCGCTTCATTCGATCTCATCTGGGTGCCCAACAGCGGACGCTGCGGCAGCGGCAACAACATGGGCTACATGCCGCAATACTGGTTTACGAACCATAATTCATCATTCGGCACAGAGGCTCAGCTTCGCTCGATGATAAATACATTCAAAGAAAAAGGTACCGGTATCATCGCCGACGTGGTGATAAATCACCGAAACGGTGTGACTAACTGGACCGATTTCCCCGTGGAGACATGGAACGGCCAGACATGGAAAATCGGCCCCGAAGGCATCTGCTGCAACGATGAAGTAGCCAACGCTTCCGGCCAGGCCCGCCCCACAGGCGCATATGACACCGGCGACAACTTCGACGGCGCACGTGACCTCGACCACACCAACGCCAACGTGCAGAACAACTGCAAGAACTATGTGAAGTGCCTCCTCGAAGACTTCGGCTACGCCGGTGTGCGCTACGACATGGTGAAGGGCTACAGCGGCCAGTACACCAAGATGTACAACGAATATGCCAACACCACCTTCTCCGTAGGCGAATACTGGGACGCCAACTATGACGCCGTGAAAGCATGGATCGAAGCCACCGGACGCCAGTCGGCCGCATTTGACTTCCCCGGCAAATACGCCATCAACGAAGCTTTCGGCAGCAATGACCTCACCAAGCTCGTATGGAAGGCCTACGGCACTACCGACCAGCCCGCCGGTATGATCCACGCCATATATGGCCAGTACGCCGTGACATTCGTGGACAATCACGACACATACCGCGACGGCAGCAAGTTCAACGGCGATATCGTGGCTGCCAACGCCTTCATACTCTGCTCACCGGGTACACCCTGCGTGTTCCTGCCCCACTGGCAGATGTACAAAGCCCAGATCAAGAAACTCATCGCCGTGCGCAAAGCCGTGGGCGTGCACAATCTCAGCACAGTGAAAGTGCTCAAGAGCGCCAACAACTGCTATATGGCCGAAGTGACCGGCTCAAAGGGCAAACTCGCCGTGCGCATCGGCTCGGCATCTGACGTGCCCGCAGGCTATACCGCAGCCGACGTTGTGGCCTCAGGCACCAACTACTGTGTATGGACCAAGACCGGCATCGAAGGTGGCGATGATGACCCCATCGAAATCGACGAGCCCTTCGACGTATACTTCAACAACGCCGCCGCAGGCTGGACCACACCCTACATCCATTACTGGGGTGGCGAAGAAAGCACCTGGCCCGGCGTGCCCATGACCAAGGTGGACGGCTACATCTGGAAGTACACCGTGCCGGCAGGTACTATCGGACTGCTCTTCAACGCAGGCGATGGCGACAACACAAAGACCTCCGACTTCGTGGCCCAGGCCGGACACATCTACACACAGAGCGGCGACCAGGGCGTATATGAGCAGGGCGGTTCTTCATCTGACAACTATCCCGAAAAGCTCTACATCCTGGGCAATCTCGCCGTGGGTCAGTGGACCACTGACGCCGGCGTGCTGATGGACAAACAAGGCGCCATCTACACTGCCAACGATGTGGAATTTGCCCTCCCGGCAGAATCTACCGAAAGCTACTCCTACTTCACACTCGTGACAGCTCTCGGTGCCGACTGGGATGTGGTGAACGGCTATGACCGCTATGGCGCCGCCTCAAAGGATGCCCTCATCGCCCCGGGTGAATCAGCAGCCATCAAGCTCTTCCCTGTCAACGTATCGGCAAGCGCCGCTACCTCATGGAAGATAGCCACAGGCAGCTACAACATCGAGGCCGACCTCGAAAAAATGACGCTGTCAGTCAAGAAAACATCGGGTATCGACGAAATTTCGGTAAGTGCATCCGACGTCAAGCCCGTATACTACAACCTGCAGGGCGTATCCGTGGAAAATCCCTCCGAAGGCCTGTATATCGTAGTGCGTGGCGACAAGGTAAGCAAGGAATACATCCGATAATCAGGCTGTATCCTCTTCTTGATATAGCGGGCGTGATCTTCAGCGGGTCACGCCCGTTTTCTTTTCCGCTTCTGAAATCAATCAACATATCCATATTCTTATCTTAAAATGTTTATGCGGCAAAATTACAGTCGTTTCAGCCCGATAAAAAATGTAATTGGTATCACATGACCAAAAAAATGCCACGGCTGTTGTAATGACGGTAAAATTGCAGAGCGGCAGCTAAAAATTGATTGATTACACAATTTTTGTCGTAAATTTGCGGGCAAATAATCCTGACTAATGACCTCTACATTATCATCACCCGGCGTCGGCTCTAAGCCGCGCTATGAAATTTTGGACGGCCTGCGCGGCGTGGCGGCCGTGATAGTAGTGATGTTTCACCTTCTGGAGACATATTCCCGAGGCGTACCATATCAGCTGCTCAATCATGGATATCTCGCTGTGGATTTCTTTTTCGTCCTTTCGGGCTTTGTAGTGGGCTACGCCTACGACAACCGCTGGAGCAAAGGGATGACTTTCGGCAATTTCTGCAAGCGACGCATCATCCGTCTTCAGCCGATGCTGGTTTTCGGCACGGTCGTCGGGGCGTTGCTCTTCTATATGCAGGGCGATCATCCCGCCTTCGCGTCGATCATGGATACTCCCTGGTGGATCGTAGTGCTGCTGGCCATCATCGGCGGCACAGTAGTGCCTGTCCCGCAGTCATGGGACATACGCGGGTGGGCCGAATTCAATCCGCTGAATGGTGCCACATGGTCGCTGCTGTGGGAATATCTCGCCAACCTGCTCTATGGCACCATCCTGCGCAGGCTGCGCCTGCGCTCGCTGATTGTGCTGGCAGCCCTGGCAGCCCTACTCGTGATAAATGTGTGTCTCAATATAGATATCTTCGGCGTGCTGGACGCCAGGAATTACGCCTCATACACCATCATCGGCGGCTGGAGTCTCACACCCGACCAGCTGTTGATAGGCTTCTCGCGTCTGGCCTATCCCTTTATGATAGGGCTTGTGATCAGCCGCATAGCAGCGATGCAGATACACATCACGCGTCATGGATTCATATTGTGTTCGGTGATATTGGGCGCGATATTGGTAATGCCACGCGTCGGAGGCGACAACACAGCCAATTTCTGGATGAACGGCTTATACGAGATAGTAGCGATACTTCTGATATTCCCCTTGATAATCATGATGGGACGCGGGAGCACAGTTGCCGGAGAGAAATATGAGAATATTTGCCGATTTCTGGGCGATATATCATATCCGCTCTATGTGACACACTATCCGCTGATATACGTGCAGATGTCATGGGCGGCAACGCATCAAGACGCTCCGCTCTCAACACACATCTTCATGGGCTGCTGCTACTTCATCATGGCTATCGCTCTGGCCTACGCCTCAATGAAACTCTATGATCTGCCCGTGCGAGCATGGCTGTCGGCCAAATTTCTGAGACGCCGGAATTAAAAGTCCGCCACGCGCCACTCAGTTTTTATCGCATATCACGCGGTCAATCAGCTCGGGGAAAGAGTCTATCGTATAATATGCCCCTGCGTTTGTAAGCTCACGGCGTGTGGAATTGCCGTACGTCACCCCGACGGTGCGGCATCTTGCCCCTCGGCCCATCTGTATGTCGACCGGCATATCGCCTACCACGATGGTATGGTCAGCATCCTGCGCGAGGCTGCTCAATGTGGCCAGGACAGGCGCAGGATCGGGCTTGGCGGCTGCAACATCGTCGGCTCCCAATATCAGCGAAAAATAATGCGTGATGTCATTTTCGTCGCAAAACTCCACCAAAGATTGTCGCGCCCGAGAGGAGGCTATCGACATCTGTATGCCCATTTCAGCCAGGCGCTCGAGTGTATCCCTCACACCCGGATACAGAGAGGGCACGAGATTCATCTTATTGGCATTGAAAATGCTGCGGTAGGTAGCGACGCAAGTATCGAGCTGCGCCTCAGAGAAATCAGGATAAAGCTGCCGGAAGCCTTCCTTGAGCGGCAAGCCGATGGTAGCCTGACATTCGGCATCGCTCCGAGCCTGCGCGCCCAAGGCCTCAATAGTGAGCCTGTAGGTGTGCAAAATGGTTGCCGTAGTATCGGCCAGCGTCCCGTCAAAGTCAAAAATTATCAGCCGGGGAGTCATTACTTTTATTTATTTGAATTATACAATTATTCGATGGGGAGGCACTACCCGGATGCAAACTTACAAAATATTTTTGAGTTTATCTACGCATTGAAATCAGCCATAAGTTCCTCAACGATGTCCGCTACAGGCTTTATCGAACGAATGGCCGAGATGCCCGTATTGACACTCACTATGCCTCTGACGATATCTCCATCGAGCATCGCCACGCCCAGGCCGCCCCTCGCCATGATATCCTTATGGATAGCGTCGGCCGACTCACCGGACATGAGACGCTTGTGATATTCAATGGCAGCCGCTGTGGGCAGCGAGCGTTCATTCGGAGCCACCGATATGAGTTCCTCGCCACTTCCGGCCACTATCATATCCTTGACACAGGCGGCCGCCGGACATTCGACCGAAGCGATAAAACGCGTACCTACATATACGCCCTGCGCCCCGAGAGCAAAGGCCGCGCGCACGCCACGGATATCGTTGATACCACCTGCGGCCATCACAGGTACTGATTTCACAGCATCCACTATCGTGGGCACGATCGTGAATGTACCCATACAGCCCGATGGCAACATGCCGCCTTCATCCACCCCAGTGGCCACGATGATATCAGCACCATTCTCTTCAGCCACGCGGGCCGATTCGGGAGTTGGATTCAATTCGCGGTGCACGATTATACCGCCCGCCTCCTTGATAGCCTTATAGATGACCTCATCGAAAGTGCCTACGAGACAATAGACATTCACATCGTTGGCTTTCGATGCGGCGATTGTCTTCATGGCATATGCCCGGGTGGCATCATCATGATCAGAGAATATATTGATGCCCACGGGCGCCGAGGTCAGACGGCGCACTTTTGATAATTCGATACTTATGCGCTCCTCAGTGCGTACCCTGCGGCCGTCGATTTCCTTAGGGCCAGCATTTGGCCCGAGCACACCAAGCGCACCGGCATTAGAGACCGCTGCCACCATTTCAGCATTGTTTATCCAATTCATCGGAGCCTGGATGAGCGGATATTTTATGCCGAGAATCCTACAAATATTATTGTTATAGAGCATTTCTTAAAGATTTATCAGATTATAACACCTCCACCCGATATTTTGTTCACGCCCAAAGACCTTCTTGGACGACATCAACCCATTCTCCGAGGAAATAGCCGATGAGATAGACGCAATCGTCAACGGAGCAAAAATGGAAGTATTCTAATGTGGATGCATAGAGAGCATTGACATAGGCGCATACAATACGTGTTGCCATGGTTGTGCATATTGTTATGCAAATTTCAAGGATGATAAAGTAAGACTTCAAAGCAGTCGTCACATAAAAACTGCCTCATTGCTCACTGGAGAACTCCAAAACGATGACGTAGTAAAGGAACGAAAGGTTGCTTCACTTAAATCAGATGGTCTTTTTTAACTTGATGCCTAACTTGATGCCTAAGCCACAACTTAGGCACCATGTTAATCTTATTAACATTGAACAATATATTTTTGGTTCCGGCTATTAGGCTTATCCGGTATAGTCATTGTCAATCCATTGTTTAATAATGGATTGATGTATTTCTTTTTAAACTTTACCCTATCCTTGTAGCCTAAATAAGCCATTATTTCCGCCAATGAACGCGGCTCTTTGCAGAACTCTATGATTTTTTCTTCAATGGTTTTGTCATCTTGACTTGTGCCCTGACTTGTGCCCTTCGACAAGTCGGCTTCATTGGTCGCTTGAACTGTTACGCGGAAAGCGGTGATTGTGTTCACATCAAAGACGGCAGGAGTGTTGCCGTTTTCTTTGAGCATTTCCTGAACACGGGTTACACCTCGATTGAACTTGTTGACATATTTCATCACGCGCATAGCCTCAGCCACGAGCGGATTGCGGTAGTCATTTACGG
>CANSGE010000013.1 GCA_947646295.1 uncultured Bacteroidales bacterium | reverse complement strand
ACAAAGGATGCGAATCCTCCTTGCCCGAATGTGTTGCCCGTGACGGCAAATGTAAGAAATACACCGATGAATGATGCCGGAGCTATCAGGATTATAGCAAAAGGCATACGCAAAGAGTCGAACAATATTGATGCGATGAAGAAAATTATCACCACAATCAATACAAGGAGCATGTATGGCGTATTTTCTTGGTCGTCATCATAGCCTGCCGCGTGGTACGTAGCTTTGTAGCCCAACGGGAGGCGGGTATTGAACTGCTCGGTCAGTTTCCCGACGACGCGGCGCGCCTGAGCATCGTCGCCCACATAGTTGAAGAGCAGATATACCAGATAGCAACGGTCTTCCTTAACGATGCTTGCCGGTTGCATCCCTTCGGGTTCATGCGCTATGTCGCCGAGTTTCACGTTCCGGTCGCCGATGGATATCGGGCGGTTGAGCAGGCCCCACAGTCCGGCCTCGGCGGGTGAGGGAACGAGTTCAATATTGTCAAGGCTGCCCGAGCTGCCTCCCGATAGCGGGGCAGCTGTGTATTCATCGAGAACTGAAGCAAGTTCGGCGGCTGAAATGCCCGAGCGGCTGAGTTTGTCGTGGTCGATTGTCAGGGATATCTCGCGTGGAGCGGCAACATTATTCGGAGAGGTCGCAGTGGCCACTTCATTGATGCGGCGCAAGCTCAGCAGGCTGTCGCGCAGCGCGGATGCCAGAGATGTGAGCCGCTCGAAATCATAGCCTTTCAGGCAGATGCGGTGCGTCATGGGTTGCTGCGCCACTCTTGTCGAGAATACCGGGCGGTCAAGACCGCCCACGATCCATTCCACACCACCTGTAGCAAGTGCTTTTGCGGTGATTTCGTCGTACAGACGGCCTGCTGACGAGCGTCCTAGGGCGTCGGCTGTGAATGTGATATGGATATTGGCCGAGCCACTCTCGTTGATCGTCGTCTGATACGACTGCACGCCACTCGCTCCGGCAGCCAGATTCTCGATTCGACGGGCCGCCGCGTCACACAAGCCGGCCTCTCCGATGGCTGTCACATTTATAACGGGGTCGGAAACCGTTTTCCGGAAGTAATTTCCTGTGTAGACCTTCTCGGCAAACAATCTCATGGAGCCTCCGAGAGCGGGATCTATGATTTTGCGGATTTTTTCCTGATATAGCTGTGAGCCGATAGTGCTGTTGTAAAGACGGGCCGCGCAGCTGTCGCCCCCGACTTTTTCGGGAAGAAGAAATACGGGGATTCCGAATGCAAGTATATATACAGTGTACAGCCACGCTTTGTGGCGGCACAGACAAGCCGTGAGTCGTGCGTATGCGCGCAGGGCCGACTGTCTGAGTTTGCCGGCTCGGCGGTGTGCGCCTTTCCGCGAAAGTCCGAGCCGTCTCGACAGCGCCGGGACAAAGAAAAGTGCCACGAGCAATGAAACGCAAAGATTGATGATGATGACAGCGGCGAAACCATAGAGAATACCCGACAGTTTATTGTCAAAGAGGAATATGGCGCCGAGAGCTCCTATGGTGGTGAGTGTGGCGGCAAGAATGGCCGTGAATACTCCTGCGCGGCGGCTGCGGCAGTATGATTCAGTCATCACAATCAGATTGTCGATGAGCAGATTGAGCGATATAGTGAGGCCGGCCAGCGAATAAATCTGTATTTCCACTCCCGCAAAGTAGTAAAATCCTGTGGCGATGGCAAGATTGACCAGCATTGAGATGGCTATCACGGCAAGGTAGCGCAGGCTCATGGTGGTCAATCCAACAAATACGAGCAAAATCAGGAGAGTGATACCTGTGCGGAAGCAGATGTCGGTGATCTGCCTTGATATGTCGTCCGTGCGGTCGAGGCTGAGCCGTGCCGTGACACCCTCCGGAGTCTTTTGGGCGACAATCCTGCGCACCTCGGCTGCGGCGGCAAGCTGATTGGCATCAGGGCGGGCATATATATTAATGTATATAGCCGGGCGCCCGTTGAGGCGGAATGTGCGCTCGGGCATCCGGCGTCCGCTTGTGACCCGGGCCACTTTGTCGAGGGTGACGATATGGCCTTTGACGTTTGCGACAGCTATTTTTTCAGGCCGGATACTGTCGGTGGAATATATGGCGGGAATTTGTATCTGCAGTACGGCGGCAGAGTCGGATGCGGAAAATGTTGAGCCGGGGAAAGAGCCTGAGAGATATCGGTCGAGTGCTTCTGTGAGATCGTCTTTTCTCAATCCGAACTGATGCAGGCGCTCAGGATCGTACTGTATCATGGTGAGCGGGGAAGATACGCCGCTCAGCTCAGCCCGCGCCACCCCCTCCACGGATGCCAGCCCCGACAAAACAGTCCTACGGGCCAGCTCGGCCACTTCGGCATCGGGCAGCGAGGATGTCAGGGTATAGATCATGAAAGGCGACGCCGCCTCATCGACCACCTGCCCGACATTTATCACGGGATACGACAGCGCCGACGGCAGGTGCGCATAAGCCGCCCGGATTACGGATGCCGCCTCAAAGCGGGCATGCGACATATCCGTCTTATCGTCGAACGATAGGATTACTTCACCATATCCGCTTTCGGAGCGCGATGTGATCTCCCTGACGCCTGCGATGCGGGCGAGCATCCCTTCGAGAGGTGATGTGACGGTGCGGTCGACCATGCTTGCCGGAGCACCGGGCAAGGAGTAGCTGACGCTGAGAGAGGGCAGCGTGTCCGACGGATATAGCATCACCGGCAGCTTGCCTGCGAGCATGCACGAAAAGACGGCCAGCGCAAGAAAGCTGACGATTATCGCAAACGTGCGTCCCGAAGCCGTTTTTTCGTCGGTATGTGATGCGTGCTTACTCAAGGGGGAGATTCAGCTCAAAGTCATATAGAGTGAGGCGCCGCAGTTTATAGTAGCTTTGCCAATATTTCTGCAATGCCGAGATATAGTTTTTATTGGCGTCCTGACGCCGCATTTTAGCCAGTGTGAGCGAGTTGATGTCGGCTTTACCGATGAGGAAGCGGCGTGTGGTGCTCGCGTAGGCCATGTCGGCGATATCCAGGGCTTCGAGGGCGCTCCCGAGGAGATTGCGGCGCACGGCTATCTCGCTGACGGTGGTGCTGACATCCTTCTCGATGGACAGTTCGTGCTGCTCGCGGTCGATTTCCGCGACATTGAGATTGCTCAGAGCCATATTGTACTTGCCCTTGCGCACGCCCCAGTCGACGAGCGGTATCGTGATGGCGAGATTTACGATATCCTGCCTCAGCGGATGGCGGTATGCTCCGCTGAAGGTCGGTGCATATTGATTGAAGCCCACACTTGCATTGAACGATATGTCGAAACGTGATTCCACGCGGGTGCGGTGCACATCGCGTCGTGCCTCAAGCACCGACTGGTGTTTCTCGATCAATTCGGGATTGTTGATGGCGGCATGCCGCAGGGCCGTAGGGAGATTCACCTCGAAGCTGCGCGGAGCCGATGGTAGGATCACCTCGATATCGGTATCCGTATCGATGCCCAGATACGTGGCGAGCGACAGCCGGGCCTGTTTGATATCGATGAGCGCATTCTCGATGGCATTGCGGGCGTTCACTTTGTCGAGTTTCAGGGTGAGGAGTTCTTCCTGCGAGATGGATGCTATCTTGAAGCGGCGTTCGCCGATGGCGTAGAGACTGTCGGCCGCCTGGAGTGACTCTTTGGCGAGGCGGTATTCGGTCTGGGCCAGCGCGAGGTTGAAGAAATACATCACCACCTGCTCGGCCACTATTTCGCGGTTCTGGATGTACTGCCGCCGTACTTTCTCATATTTTACCGGCTCGATGAGACGTTCCCAGCGGAATGGATTGAATCCTATGAGCGATTGGGTGTATCCCACGCGCACGGGAGTGGCCGAGAATTGGTTGCCCGTATATTCTCCGAAATTACGCAGATAAGCGAGATTTGTCTCCACGTACAGCGATCCGCCCAGGAAATCGACATTTTGCGATACCATCAGAGATGCGTCGGCCTGGTAGGTCTGCTGGCTGCGGAATACGTCGATATTGTCCTGCGAGTCGTATCGCTGTGTCATGCTGCGCACATATCCGGCCGGAGTGGCCGTTAGTGTGACATTGGGCAGGCGCCGGGCCTTGTAGGTCTTCCATTCCCAATAGCCGGCGTTGTACAGATTTCTGAAGCTGAGAGCCTGGAGCGAACTGTCGTTGGCCACCCGCACACTCTCGTCGAGCGACAGCCGAAGGGTGCGCGCCGGGCATAGCAGACAGCCGGCCACGCATATGGTCAGGAATATACTAAGCAGTCTTTTTGACATGATATATTATCCAATAAAACAGAGGTATGATAAAAATACTTACCACGGTGCCGGCCACCATCGAGCCTATGACCGCGATGGCGAGCGGGCGTTGCAATTCGGAGCCGAGATCCGATGTGAAAAGCACCGGCACCATAGCCACGATGGTAGTGAGTGATGTCAGGAGTATGGCCCGCAGGCGCCGCCTACCCGCCTCATGTATGGCCCCGAGTATGGGGTGACCCGAGCGGCGCAGGGTATTCACGGCGTCGATCTTGAGGATAGAATCGTTGACCACGATGCCGCAGGTGATGATAATGCCGATGGCCGACATAAGGTTGAGTGTCTGGCCGAAAATGAGCAGGCACAGCAATGCGAACGAGATGTCAATCGGTATCTCAAGAAGCACTATGAGCGGCTGGAGCAGGCTCTCGAACTGGGCGCACAGGATGAAGTACATCAGCAGGAGCGATATGAGCAGGATGCGCGCCAGCTCTTCCATGAGCCGCTTGGTGGAGAAGTATGATCCGCCGAAAGTCACGGATGCCTCAGGCCATGCGGCTGCGGCAAGCCGAGCCCGCGCGATGATGTGCGGCACGCTGTCGGCGGAGCAATTGACGCGGAGTGGTATATATCTTCCGGCCGTTGAGGTATTGATGGTCTTGAAATCTTCGGTCACATATGTATGTGCGATGCTTTTGAGCGGGATTTCATGTACGTTGCCTTCTGAGTCGGGGGCTGTCTTCACAAAAGTGGTGGCCATCAGTCGCTCGACGCTCATGCCGGGGCCGCCTATCACCACAGGAGCTGCAGCAGATTGGCTTGTGGCGATCTGTGGCAGCGGGCTTGAGGCGAGCGCCGATGCGACGGCTTCGGTGAGATTGGATGCCGGGATGCTGTAGAGAGCCATGAGTCCGTAGTCGGGGATGAGAGTGATGCGGCGCTCCATGGGTGGCAATGTCACACCGATGCCCTCACGGCGGAGTGCGTCAGCTATGCCGCGGCTCATTTCCGCGTCGTCAGCGCCTGTGGCTGCAAGATATATTTCCAGCGGCGCTCTGTCATCGGCGAAGACCTTTTCGAATACATTGGCCGGAGGAGCCACAGTGTAGACGACCCCGGGCGACGTACTTACGAAGGTCTGCCGCACGGAGTCGATGACATTCTGAATGTTGATGCCGGGCTTTGTCTTGAGATACAATTCCGCATCCGATGCAGATTTATTGCCGCACTCATCCAGCATGAAAGTCTGCGGCCCGATGAAGGCCGACTGCTCCGCGATGGAGCCGAGGCCCGAGGTCAAGGCTTCGGTGCGCTGACGTGCGGCGGCGATTGATGTGTTGTGTCCCCAGTCGATTTTCACAAGAGCCTCGTCACTGTCGATGTCGGGCATACGTGCTGTATCGAGCATATGATACAGAGGGACGGCTGCAAGGATACACACCGCGCTGATAGCTATGGCTATGCCTTTGTGGCGGAATACGAAGCGGAATCCGCGGTCGTACCATCTGTCGAGCCCCGACAGATGCTGCCCCGGTATCCGGCGCAGGGCACCCGAGAGATACATGAGCACAGGCAGCAGTGTGATACTCACCGCATATGATACCCCGAGTCCGGCCGTGATGGCGAATGCCTGGTCGGTGAATACGTCGCCGGCTATGCCGCTCAGGAATATCAGCGGCAGGAATACGGCTATCGTGGTCAGCGACGAACTGAGCAGCGGGGTGATCACCTCATTGGTACCGCGGATGCAGGATTCGTCGGGCGGCAGCCCGGTGCTGCGGTATTGCATGATGTTTTCGGCCACGATCACCGAATTGTCTATCATCATGCCCACGGCGAGAATGAGGCCGGCCAGGGAGATGATGTTGAGCGAGAAGCCGAAGAGATAAAAGACCGCGAATGTGATGATGACGGCAACCACTACCGTAGAGCCAACCACGAGCGGCACCGACACCTTGCGCATGAAGAGCATGCAGAGCGCCAGCAGCAATGCGATGCCGAGCACGAGATTTTGCTCGAGATTGCCCGTGGCGAGATCGAGCAGATAAGATTGGTCGCGGCTTTTGCTGATATTTATTTCGGGGTATTCCGCCGCAAAGTACGCTATGGTGGAGTCGACTGCGGCATTCATCCGCGCAACGCTGTAGGCCGGATGCTTGATCAGAGCCATTGTCACGGCGGCTTTTCCGTGGGCCACTGACAGGCCCGCTGACTGCGACTCTGTGATGCGTATGTCGCAAAGATCGCCCGCGCGGTAGAGTTTGCCATTCTTCAGAAAACGTATTTCGCGCAGCTCCTCGACATCTGTGAGACGGCGGTCGAGCCTGAGGGAATACCTGCTGCCGGCTGCCTCGAGGGCCACGGGAGCAGCCGAGGGGAAAGCCGCGGCGATGGCATCGCGTATGTCGGCAGTGGTCACAGATGTGGCTCTGAGTACATTTTCATCGCAAGTGATGGCAATGGATTTTTCGGGCAGCCCGGCGACGTCGACCATCGATACCTCGGGGAGCTGCTCGAGGCGCCGGCGTATACTGTTTTCAGCCACGTCAGGCAGGTTTGTCTCAAAATGCCCCGCCGATGGAGCCGTCTCGGTGATATGGAGATACACCACGGGAATGTCGGCCGCATCGGCGCGTACCACTGTAGGACGCGCCACTTCGCGCGGGAGAGTGGCCATTGCCTCGTCGATTTTCTCGTTTACCTCGATGAATGCCAGCTCTGTATCCGTGCCGTGGGCGAAAGAGAGGCTTATCTCGGCGGCGCCGTCGCGGGTCTCACCGGAAATATGGTCGAGCGAGCCTGTCTGCATGAGTTGTCGCAGCAGGGGCGCCGTCACACGTGCCTCCATCTCGTCGGCGCCCATCCGGGAGGTGGCTCTCACTGTCATGTGCGGGATGTCGATATCGGGCAGCAGCGACACGGGCAGCGAGATGAAGGCCAGCACGCCGAGTATAGTCAATGCCAGATACGACATCAACACTGCTACGGGACGTTTCAGCAGGAATCCGATCATTTGCCTACGACTTTGACCGGACTGTTGTGGGCGAGGGTTGCGTTGCCGCCGATGATTATCTCGTCGCCCTCCTTCAATCCCTCCTCGATGGTATATCCCGATTCATTTTCGAGACCGATGGTCACGTAATTCCAATGCGCTACATCGCCTGCGCGGGTGAACACTACCTGGCGTCCCGACCGTAGCACCGGAGCGCTTTTAGGCACCACGAGCCGCTCGCCGAGACGTTTATGCGCGTATACGCGCGCGTTCATGCCGTCGATGAGCCCGGCAGCGCCGTCAAGCCGCGCTTTGATGTTGATATGTCCGTTGTCGTCGATCGAGGGGTTGATTTCGGTGACGGTACCTTGCACGGAGATGTCGGAGGCAAAGGGCCTCACCTCCACTTTTGCGCCGGGCGTCACGATGCCAAGTTCGCTCTCAAGCACCGGGAACTGAATGTCGAGCGCCGAATTGTCGATGATGCGGCAAATGGGCTTGCTCATGTCGGGGCGGTCCGACGGCCGGATCTCAAGATCGGCCACCACACCCGCGATGGGAGCGCGCACCACCATATCGTCAAGCGAAGCGCAAGCTGCCGCATAGGCCTCACGGGCTTGTCCGTAGCCACTCTGTACGGAGGCCAGACGGGAGATTTCGGCAGGTATGCGCGATTGGTCGGCCGGGTCATATCCTTGCGAGATGAGTATATCCTGCATGTCGAGCGACGCTTTTTCGAGTGCCAGGGCGAGGCGTTTTTTCTCGCTCTCGTATTTGCGGGAGTCGAGTCGCGCTATTTCCTGGCCCGCGCTCACGTGCTGGCCATTCCGCACGGCGATTCTCACTACGGTCTCGGCCGCGGGGGCATATACGCCTGCGATGGCTCGGGCGGATATTTTGCCATTTCCGGTCACGGTGTAGTCGAAATCCGATGCGCGCAGGATGAGTGTGGTCACTTCGGCGGGGGCGTCGGGCTGTGCGGTGGTCTCTGCCGGAGTGGCGGCGTTACCGTTGGTTTCAGATGCCGGCGAGCATGCTGCGAGGCATATGCAGGCGGTAGCTATTACGAGTGGCCGTAGGGTCATAGATGGCTGATGTGTTGCAGGGCGTCGGCCACGCTGCCGGAGTAGACATAGCTGACGTTGGCGGCGCGGTTGAGCCTGTCGAGGGTGAATATTACGGGCAAGCCTTCGATGTCGAATGCGAGAGGCTGTGTGGCATAGTATGCGAAACGACCTTTTTCCTCACACTCGGTCACGTACAGGTCGCGGAGGGCTATATCGCTCACGAGCATGCAGATGGGGCGGTCGGGCACGGAGTCTTTGTAATGCTCCAGCCACTCTGTGAGCTCTTTGATGCACGGGCGGCAGCCGGTGGAAGAGTAGCGCACGAAGATGGTCCGGCCATCGTCGAGGTCGCGCAGGGGGATGGTGTCGCCTTTGTAGTCGAGTACCCGGGCCGAGCTGAGGTCGAGCGCGTCGAGCGCGTCCTCGATGTCAGGACCGTCGTCGGTGTCATCAATGGCCGCGGCGGCGATGTCGGGGGTGTGTGCCGGCGACGTGGCGCGTCCGATCTGCCAGCCCAGCAGCCCTGCGAGCAGAGCTATGATGACGATGGTCACGGTCTGTTTCATTGCAGCGACGATAGGGTGGTGCGGTAGAGCAGGGGATTTTCGTCGGGATGGTCTTCGTCGGCGAATTGTATATACAGATTGTCGCCGTCGATGTGGAAGAATGAGTATTGTTTCATCCCTTCAGCGGGCGACTGGAAGTGAAATACGTCGCTCAGGGCTGTCGCCTCATTGTAGCGTGCTATGTAGTAGTCGCCGCCGAGCAGGTATGAGAAATAGAGATTACCGTGTCCATCGGTCTGATACAGGCGTATCTGTGTGGCGTAGGGGAGCGGGTTGCCGTTGTTGTAGACGGCGATGCTGCGGTCGGTCATGTCGGGATTGGCCTGGATGTCATGCGGGAGATTGTATTTCTTGCCGAAATCCACGCGGTAGATGGGATGGAAACCGCTTGCATCCACTGAGTAGAGCGTGTCGCGCAGGGCTTCCCAAAGCAGGAGGCGTCCGCCTTGGCGGTCGGTGTAGGCGCGGTCGGTGAGATAGCTGCCGCAGGTCACGTCGCGGCCCGGCACATCGGCTCTGAACCGGAGGTCTTTGTCGTAAATAGATGCGAATGGATTGGATGGAGCTGTGCCGCCAAACCATGTATTGAGTGCTATATAGCCCGAATCGCCCGGCAGCTCGGCAAAGTAGTTGGGCAGGGATTTGTCGTCGGTGGAGGGGAGGCGCTCGCCGGCGAAGCGTCCGTCGGGGGTGAAGTCTATGATTTTACGCTGGTCGTAGTCCTGGAGGTGCAAACCGTCGGCCGATTTCCAGAAGTTTGTGAGTGAGACGTATTCGCCGGGCCCGTTGCCCTGGGTAGTGAGATTGCCGAGAAAGCGGCCGTCGGCAGCGCTGAATTTTCTTACAAGCTCGCGCGAATTGATATATAATGTGTCGCCTACGATTTCAAGACGGTCAATGGTGTGCAGCATTGAGGAGTCGGAAGCTTGCAGCCGGATCATGTCGGCTGTGTCGGCCGTCAGGGTAGTGACTGTCTCGGGGTCGATCTGTATGTGTGTTACATTGTCTTTTTCACCTGTGCAGGACATGGCGAGGGCCACGGGAAGAAGTGTGATCGGATATAGAAACTTGTACATAGGATTGGAGGTGTTTTTATACAATTTCGATAATTTCACAAAGGTAATAAAAATATGCGTATTTTCAAGCAATATGCAAAAAAAACGGCATAATCGTAAAATTATGCCGTTTTTTTTTTAATTGTGGGATTAAGCTTATTTTTCGGGGCGGCAGGTGCACGTCATGCCGCAGCAGGCGTAGTAGCCTTCACCGCATGACACTGAGCAGCCGGGAGAGATGCCTTCGGGAGTATGGACGCCGGGGTCGATCGAGCAGGTGGTGGCGCCGGGCGAGCCGTAGACGCAAGTCACTGTGTCGGCAGCGGCTGTGGGTGTCCCTGAAGCAGCCTCTGCAGAGCCGCTTTCGCTGCGGCAGGCCAGCAGGATGAGGTTGGCTGCCGCAAGGGCTGCGATGAGCATCAGACTTTTTTTCATGCGCGGTGCCGGTGTTATTTGTCCTTATGTTTTTCGAGCTGGCGGTCGAGAGCTTCGAGGCACAGGTCGATGGCTTCTTCGAATGAGTCGGCTGTCTTGTTGGCCACGATGTCGTCGAGCTGGGGTACGTTGAGCTTCACGATGGCTTCCTTGTTCATGGCGGTTTCCGGTTTTACGACTTTGAGGGTGATATCTGCGGAGGCCACTGACGGATAGCGGCGGGTGAGTTTCTCGATTTTCTTGTTGATGAATGCGACGAGTTTGTCGGCAACTTCAAAGTGGATTGCTTGAATGCGTACTTCCATAGTTATCCTTTCTTTTGTGCGCGTGGATGCGCGAGTTGATAATTTTGTTGAAGTTCTGTATATGACAGATGAGTATAAATCTGGGTAGTTGCGAGCGAGGCATGTCCGAGGAGCTTCTGCACGGCGTGTATGTCGGCGCCGTCATTGAGCATGTCGGTGGCAAAAGAGTGGCGCAGGGCGTGCGGGGTGGGATGCGAGGTCGTGGAGGCAAACTCACGGCGCACGATACCGAGCACGTGATGATAGCTCAGGGGCTTGCCGGAGGTTTGTACGAAGAATTCCACTGCGGCGCCTGCGGGGCGCAGATTGCGATATGTCTCGATCATTTGCGAAAGTTTTTTCCCGAAAGGGATGATTCTTTCTTTATTACGTTTACCGAGTACTTTTAGTTCGCCGATGGTGGTGTTTATGTCGAAATTTTTCAGCGATGTGAGCTCCGATGCACGCATGCCTGTGGAATATAGCATCTCGATGATGAGACGGTCGCGCAGGTCGGTGAAGTCGGTGATGTCGACGGAGCGGTCGAGCACACGGGCGGTGTCTTCGGGGCGGATGACGTCGGGCAGATGCTTTGGGGCGCGGGCCAGTGTGAGCTCGGCGGCGGGGTTGGTGGTGGCGCCGTGGCGTTTCATCAGGTAGCGGAAGAGCGCCCGCAGTGTCTGTATCTTCCGGCGTATGGTGCGGGCCGATGCGCCGTCGGCTGAGAGGCGTGCCACCCAGAGGCGCAGGTGATTGATATCGGCATCGAGGGGGGAGAATCCGGGGCCGAATTGCTCGTCTGCAAATTGGCGCCATGCCTTCAGATCGGATGTATACGACGAAACGGTGTGTGCTGAAAGTATCAGCTCACACCGTATATATGTCAAAAAGGCGTCGTAAAGCATGGCGTGATGATGGCTGCAGTGATGATGGTCTGCAAGCTTGCCACGAATTTAGGCAATCCTTTCAATATTTGCAAATAAAAAAGGGAGAAATGTTTCTCCGTGCCTCAAAAAGTATAGCTGAGGCCGTGCTCGGGGTAGGGGCTGCTTATTCCTCTACAGAGCGGAGCTTCTGTACGTATACAGCCTTCATCATCTTCTTGCGGTTGGTGACTGAGGGCTTCTGGAATGCCTGACGGCTGCGGAGTTCTTTCACGATGCCGGTGCGTTCGAATTTACGTTTGAATTTTTTGAGAGCTCTTTCGATGTTCTCGCCTTCTTTTACTTGTACGATGATCATATTTAAAATTAGTTATTAGTTTTGTCTTATTTAGTTGCAGGATAGGTGGTCAGACCTAAATAGCGGGGCAAAATTACGCATTTAATTTTGATTGACAAAATATTTCGCGAAATTTTCGCCGAAACCTGCGTCTAAATTGCATGTGATGTATGTGCTATCGCTCCATATATATAATGTGTAGCGTTTTCAGGAAGTTGCATCACCGGCTGCTCCAGGTTATTGAATGGTACGAGGGTTGATTTTTTTCACCGAGCGTAAACCGCTGACGTATAATAACTAACAAATTTATTATAGTTTTTATCATGAAATATTTCTTGAAAATGTTTGCAAAATACCAAATCACATTATATCTTTGCAAAGTGAAAATTAACAATAAAAATTATTTAAAGCATATATTATATGAAAACGATGGTTGTAAAATTCCCCGCCGAAGTTGTTGAAGCTCTCGCACGCCTTGATCATGAACTGGCCGGCGAACTGTATCAGGCTATCATGGCCTACGCTCTCAATGGGGTGGAGCCGCAGGGATTATCGAAAGCTGCCGAGGCGATTTTCGCATTGGTCAGACATTTCATAGCTCGCGGAGGCGAAAAGGCGGTACGCCGTCCGCGTAAAAAGACGACGGAATCCTCCGTGAAGGCGCCTGCAGCCGAGCCGCAGCAGATAGCCGATACCATATCCCGGCAACCCGGGCACACGTCCGCTACGCAAGTAAGGCCGGCGCCTGACATTGGAGCGCAGCCGCCGGTGGCTGTCGCCGCGCCGCGTGAAAAGGTTGCGTCCCGTACAAAGAGATCGCCCCGTAAATCATTGGCCCGGTTGGTGAAGTATCCACCCGGATACTCAAAAAGGTTAATTTAACATAAATGGTTGTGTTTGGCCGTCATTTTGCGTAACTTTGCAAAAATACAAGCTCTACAAGAACATGCGAAAATTCTTATTACCTATCCTAACATTCCTTGCTGTTATGGCCAATGCACAAAATCCATTCCTGCAAGAGTTCGACACTCCCCATGCGACTCCGCCCTTCTCGCAGATCAATAATTCTCAGTGGGAGGAAGCTATCGACAAAGGTATAGCCAACGCGCTCCAGGAAATCGACGCAATCACCAAAAACCGCGCGATGCCCGATTTCGATAATACCATCGTGGCTCTCGAACGCTCCGGTGCCGATCTCAACCGTGTACTCAACGTATTCTATCCGCTCGTGTCGGCCAACTCCGACGATGAAATGATGCAGATCGCGATGTCGACCTCACAGAAGCTGAGCGACTATTCGACCTCCATAGTGCTCAACGAAGCTCTGTGGCAGCGTGTGAAGCAAGTGTATGATGAGCGTGCCAAATTTGATCTCACCCCCGAGCAGCAGACTCTGCTCCAGCGCACATACGACTCATTTGCACTCAGCGGTGCCAAGCTCGAGGGCGACGCACGCGAAGAGTACCGCAAGCTCTCCGGCGAACTCTCGGAGCTTACCACCGTCTTCGGACAAAACGTGCTCCGCGACCGCAACAACTATGAGATGTGGCTCACCGCCGACGATCTTGCCGGACTCCCCGAAAGCTCAATCACCGCTGCCGCCGAAGCTGCCAAGGCAAAAGGCCGCGAGGGCGAATACCTCTTCACCCTCGACCAGCCCGTATACATGGCATTCATGAAATATTCGGCCCGTCCTGACCTGCGCGAGCGCATGTGGCGTCTCAGCTCAGGCCTCAACACCAAGGGCGAATACGACAATACTGCCATCATGGCCCGTATCGCCGACCTGCGCCGTCAGATCGCCAATCTGCTCGGCTCACCCGACTATGCCACTCATACGCTGCAGCGCACTATGGCCAAGACTCCTGAGGCCGTATACGACCTGCTCAACCGCCTGCGCGAGGCGTATGCCCCCGCCCTCAAGGCTGAGATGGACGAGCTTACTGCTTATGCTTCGGAGCTCGAAGGCAAGCCCGTAACTATACGTCCGTGGGACTACAGCTACTACTCGAATAAGCTCAAGGCCGCGAAATATTCGTTTGATGAAGAGGCCCTGCGCCCTTACTTCGAACTGAATAACGTGATCGACGGTGTCTTCGGGCTGGCCACGCGTCTTTACGGCCTCCAGTTCAAGGAGAATCCCGATATCCAGGTGTATCATCCCGATGTGAAAGCCTTCGATGTGACCGATGCCGACGGCTCCTTTATCGGCGTGATATACACCGACTTCTTCCCCCGCGCATCGAAGCGCCCCGGCGCATGGATGACAGGCTTCAGCGACCAGTATGTGAAGGAAGACGGCACCGACGTGCGTCCTGTGGTATCTATCGTGATGAATTTCACCAAGCCCACCGGCGACACACCCTCGCTGCTCACTCCCTATGAAGTGGAGACCTTCCTCCATGAGTTCGGTCACGCACTCCACGGGCTGCTGGCCAAAGCCAACTATTCGTCGCTCTCCGGCACAAATGTATATCGTGACTTCGTGGAGCTGCCTTCACAGTTCAACGAAAACTATCTTACCGAAAAGGAATTCCTCGATGGTTTCGCCCGTCATTATCAGACAGGCGAGCCAATCCCGCAGGAACTCGTCGACCGTCTGGTATCATCGGCGCAGTACGGGGCAGCCTATGCCTGCATGCGCCAGCTCATGTTCGGCTATCTCGACATGGCCTGGCATACCATCAAGGCTCCCGTAGCTGATCCCGTGGCTTTCGAGCGCGAGGCTACAGATATCGTGGCAATATTCCCGCCCGAAGACGGCGCGATGACTTCGCCCCAGTTCAGCCACATCTTCTCGGGAGGCTATGCAGCCGGCTATTACAGCTACAAGTGGGCTGAGGTGCTCGATGCCGATGCTTTTGCCAAATTCAAGGAAAACGGCATTTTCGATCCGGCAACAGCGGCAAGCTTCCGCCACAACATCCTCGAGCGCGGTGGCACAGAGGCCCCCGATGAGCTCTACCGCCGCTTCCGCGGACAGGACCCCACGGTGGACGCCCTGCTCGAACGCGACGGCATCCGCAAGCCCGAGGTGAAACCCGAGGCCAAGACTCCCCGCAAGGATTGATGGATACAATCCGCAGCAACGATTTCAGCCTCACGCCATCCGCCTATCTGCGGCAGATGAGCGTGAGGCTCTTTTTCAGCTACTGGTGGCTGGCGCTGATACCGGCGGTCGTCATCGCGGGCGGCTTGCTGCTCGACTGGCGCTGGGCTGTGGTGGGGCTGATGCTTCTGTTCATCATCTTCCCCATGGTGGTGACCATGACGCTGCTGCGATACGGCATGGCTCCCGGGATGGTGGCGCGTATGCTCGTCACAGGCGCCGAGCTTACCGACGACGCCCTCATATTATATAATGTGGACGGCGAGGAGAAACTGCGCATCGCGGCCTCGAAAGTACGCTCCGCATCTCTGCACGGCTCATTCCTGATAATCGACTTCGGCCGCGCGCCGGATGCCATCGTGATCATACCCCGGGAGGCTTTCAGCGACGATCAGGTGGCAGCTATCATCGACAGATTCAATCAGATTTTCGAGTTTTAAGAAAATTTGGTAACTTTGCAGCAAAATTAATCCAACAAATACCAAGAGAAATGAAATTACTCGAAGGAAAGACCGCCCTCATCACAGGTGCGGCACGCGGTATCGGCAAGGCTCTCGCGCTTGCTTTCGCCCGCGAAGGTGCAAACATCGCATTCACTGACCTTGTAATAGATGAAAATGGCAAAGCCACCGAAGCTGAAATCGCAGCCTGCGGTGTAAAGGCCAAAGGATATGCTTCAAATGCAGCTGACTTTGCCCAGACTCAGGAAGTAGTGGCTCAGGTCAAGGAAGACTTCGGCCGCATCGACATACTCGTCAACAACGCCGGTATCACAAAAGACGGTCTCATGCTCCGCATGACCGAGCAGCAGTGGGATGCTGTGATCGCCGTCAACCTCAAGAGCGCGTTCAACTTCATCAACGCCGTGCTCCCCATCATGATGCGCCAGCGCGCAGGCTCTATCATCAACATGGCTTCCGTAGTAGGTGTGCACGGCAACGCCGGCCAGGCCAACTATGCAGCTTCAAAGGCTGGCCTGATCGCTCTCGCCAAGAGTATCGCTCAGGAAGTGGGCAGCCGCGGCATCCGTGCCAACGCCATCGCTCCCGGCTTCATCGAGACTGCCATGACAGCAGCTCTCCCCGATGACGTGCGTGCCGAATGGTGCAAGAAGATACCTCTGCGCCGCGGTGGCCAGGTGGAAGACATCGCCAATGTGGCACTCTTCCTCGCTTCGGATATGTCGAGCTACGTATCAGGCCAGGTTATCCAGGTGGACGGCGGCATGAATATGTAATCATCCGCACGACGGAATATAACAAAACGAACACTCCGCGAATCGCATTTGCAATTCGCGGAGTGTTCGTTTTGTATCGTATCGCGATGGCGATCAGTCGCCCATGGTGCGGAGCAGTTCGTCGTTGTCGCGTGTACGTTCCATTCGGTCTTTGATGAATTCCATTGCCTCGATGGAATTGCGGTCGGAGAGGAAGCGGCGCAGGATCCACATGCGGTTGAGTGTCTCCTCGCGGAGCAGGAGGTCGTCGCGGCGCGTGCTGGAGGCCATGATGTCGACGGCCGGGAAGATGCGTTTGTTGGAAAGCTTGCGGTCAAGCTGGAGCTCCATATTGCCGGTGCCCTTGAATTCCTCGAAGATCACCTCATCCATCTTCGACGAGGTTTCTGTGAGAGCTGTGGCAATGATGGTGAGCGAGCCTCCGCCTTCGATATTGCGGGCCGCACCGAAGAAGCGCTTGGGCTTCTGGAGCGCATTGGCGTCGACACCGCCTGAGAGAATCTTGCCGGATGCGGGCGATACTGTATTGTATGCTCGTGCAAGGCGGGTGATGGAGTCGAGCAGGATCACTACGTCGTGGCCCGATTCGACGAGACGCTTGGCCTTTTCGAGAACAATGCCTGCGATGCGCACGTGGCGGTCGGCGGGCTCGTCGAATGTCGATGCGATGACTTCGGCCTTCACGCTGCGGCTCATGTCGGTGACTTCCTCGGGACGTTCGTCGATGAGGAGGATCATGATGTACGTCTCGGGGTGATTGTCGGCGATGGCGTTGGCGATGTCTTTGAGCAGGAGAGTCTTACCTGTCTTGGGGGGCGCCACGATGAGCGCGCGCTGGCCCTTGCCGATGGGGGCGAACATGTCTACTACGCGGGTCGAGAGATTGCTGCTCGAGCGGCCTGTGAGATCAAATTTCTCATCGGGGAAAAGCGGGGTGAGGTGCTCGAAGGGCACACGGTCGCGGATGAATTCGAGCGAGCGGCCGTTGACGCGCTGTACTTTGCTGAGCAGGAAGTATTTGTCGCCTTCGCGCGGGGGACGGATGGTGCATTCCACCACGTCGCCGGGCTTGAGTCCGTTGGCCTTGATCTGCTGCTGGCTGAGCAGGATGTCGTCGGGGGAAGGCATATAGTTGAAGTCGGATGAGCGGAGGAATCCGTGACCCTCGGGCATGACTTCGAGCACGCCCTGCGCTTCGAGGAGGTCTTCGAAGTCGTATCGCTGGCGCGGGTCGAGGCGCTGGTCTACATTTACCTGCTGCTGATTCTGCTGATTCTGCTGCTGGTTTTTCTTTTTCTTTTTGGGCTGATTCTGCTGCTGAGGCATCGGCTGGCCCGGCTCAACGATCACGATTGGTGCCGCGGCGGCCTGTCGGCGGGCTTCTTCCTTCTCCTGCTGGCTGCGGGGCACGAATTTACGGCCTTCGCCACGGGGGAAGAATGAGCTGAAATCACCTGTGGGGCGGAAATCGCGTCGCTGCTGCTGTTGCTGCGGGTGTGTGGATTCGGGATTCTCTGCCCGGTCAGTTGTATTTTCGGCCGGAGACTCTTCAGCGGGTGCATCGGCGGGAGTATCCTGAGCGGGTTTTTCGGGTTCGGGCTGCGGCTCGGGCACGGCGGCAGGCTCGGGTTGAGCTACTTCAGGGGTGGGCTCGGGTGCGTTGTCGGGCTGCTGGGCTGCGGCTTGCTCGATATCCTTCTTCGATGGACGTCCGCGCCGGCGCTTCGCGGGCTGTTCGGGCGCCTCTGCGGCGGGTTGTTCGGGCGCGGGGGCGGCGGATTCAGTTGCGGGTGTGTCTGCGTTTTTAGTTTTCTTGGCGGCTTTTTCGGGCTTTTCGGCTTTCTCAGCTTCGGCAGCCGGTGTCGCTTTCTTGCGGCCACGTTTCTTCGGCTCGGCTTTTTCGTTTTTCGCTTCGGCAGCGCGTGCGGCAGCTGAGTCGATGGCCTGCTGGTCAAGAATCTTATAAATAAGGTCTTGTTTTTGCAATGAGTCGGTCTTTTTGAGGCCCATTGAATCGGCAAGCTCCTTGAGCTGACCGTCGTTCATTGCGTCGAGATCGTTGATGCTATACATGTTTCTAAGCGTGTGGCAGTAATGATACTGTCGTCTGTTACGTCAGATAGTTTGTTTAATAAGGGGTTGGGATATAGTATTTACCTGTGATGACAATATTTCAATGACGAAATAAAACGGTAAAACAGAAATGATCGGAGGGAATGTGGGAGAGATTCACTTGCAAAGTTAATACTTTACTTATGAAAAACAATGATAAAACGAAAAAAGTTTTTGAAAAGTGTATCGAAAAACCGAACATTTGCGCACGCGCTAACATTATAATTAGTAAATTTGGTGACCGAAAGAAAAATTCTCACATATTATGAAAGGCAAAAATTTATTTTTCATGGGTCTGATAGTGCTGATAGCGGGCATTATCTTGATCATCACTTATCAGAGTATCAAATCGGTAGGTGTGGTGATTACGGGCGGCATCCTCTTTATCGTCGCGGGAGTATTCAATATCGCGGTGTATCTGGGGCGCCGCAGCGAAGGGCGCCGTGCCGGTGTGCTGTCGGATGTGATCACGTGGGTCAATTGTGCCGCGGGTGTGATACTGGGCCTGTGCATGCTGATTTTCCAGAGCACCTTCATCGGGTTGGTGCCGTTTCTTTTCGGAGTGCTGATAGCCTTCGGCGCATTGTATCAGTTTTTCCTGCTCGGATATGGCTGCCGTCCGGCGCGTATCCCCTGGTGGCTCTTCCTGGTGCCTACAGCTCTTGCGGGCGCGGCTATCTACCTCTTTGTGCAGCGGCCCGACGAGAGTGACCCGGTGATAATGCTCACCACCGGCATTTCGCTGGGAGTGCTGGGCCTGGCTATGGTGGTGGAATCATTTATAGTAGGGCATTACAACCGCGAGGTGCTCAAGGAGAAAAAGGCCGCCGCGCTGAGCACCGAAACGAAATCCGATACAGAGACAACACCGACGCCGCTCGACCCCGATAAGGAGCAGAAGTAAGCTCAAGCCAACTCCAAAACCGCTGAATTTCAAAAAAAATATCAATAATTCAGCGGTTTATTATTGTCAATCCAAAAAAAAGTACGATATTTGCACCTGCAAAAGTAAAGAGTCAGAAAAATGGATTCGGCTCTACGACATATATATAACATTAGTCCATACCTACGACAATGACAAAAGCAGACATCGTAAACGAAATCTCAAAGTCGACCGGCATCGAGAAAGCTTCAGTGCTTGAAACCATCGAGCGCTTCATGCAGGTTGTAAAGGAATCACTTGCCGACGGTGAAAACGTGTATCTCCGTGGCTTCGGCAGCTTTATCGTAAAGACCCGCTCCGAAAAGACAGCCCGCAACATCTCCCAAAACACCACCATCATCATCCCCGAACATAAGATCCCGGCATTCAAGCCCG
>CANSGE010000012.1 GCA_947646295.1 uncultured Bacteroidales bacterium | reverse complement strand
CGAAGTCGAATGTGGCGTCGGTGTTGTAGGTCATGTTGAACTTCATGCGGTCGCCCACGCCGGCCTGTATGGTGGCCTGTATCTTCTGGTCGAAGTCAAAGTAGGTCTTGCGGCGCGAATTCACCGAGAGCGATGGATTGTCGGTGAAGTTGCTCTTGACACCCATGGATATCTGCACCGAGCCTTGGGTGCGGAGCGAGACGCCGCCGGGGCCGAATATTTTTTCGAGCGGGCCGATGGCGAAATTCATGTCGAGGACGTTGAAGGGCTGCTTGTCGCCCTCGGTGATCTGGGCGAGATTGCGCTCGCGGTAGTATTCCTGCATGGAGCGGCGCAGCTGCCAGTCGTTGTACTGCTTGGCCGAGAGCATGAAGGGCGATGCGATATCGTAGTCGCCCATGCGCGTGCGCACGATGTAGCAACCCGTCGCGGGGTCGTATTCGGCCTCGGTTTTGATGTTCGACGGATCGGAGAGGTCGTAGGCTATCTGGTCGCGCATGAGGTCTTCGTAGCTCTGTGGCACCGTCTGCTGTGCGCCGAAAGGCATCATGATGGAGTCGGCGGCCTCGACAAGCGGCGAGGGATACGACGATGGCGGCGGAGGGGTGATCTGCGGCGTGTAGTACTGGCCGGTGAGCAGCAACGGCAAGAACACAAAAAGGGCGGCCAATACCGTGAGTATTGACAGCCTGATCCGGAGACTGCGCCCCGGTGATTTATATCTTTGTGTGCCTTTTTCCATTGACAACAGTTGCCGCCCTCTGCCGGATATCGGTAACTGCTTCCGTTAAATCATTGACATGGCTTTCTTTATAGCCATCTCGACAGTAATGGCCGGATCGGTCTCGAAGAGCTTCTTGAGGGCCTTCTGCGATGCCGGACGCGGGAAGCCGAGGATGACGAGCGCCTCAAGTGCCTCGTCGTATACCGGTGAGCTTGCGGTCGACTGCTCTAATAACGTAAGATCTGCCGTTTTTATTTTATCGCGGAGGTCTACAATTATTCTTTCGGCTGTTTTGGCGCCGATACCCTTGACACTTTTGAGGCGACGGGTGTCTGAAGTGGCTATGACACCTGCCAGCTCGGCGGCGGGGATGGCTGAGAGGAGCATACGCGCCGAGGCCGCCCCGACGCCGGATACTCCGACGAGCGCACGGAACATCTCGCGCTCTTCCTCGTCGATAAATCCGTAGAGCACCCAGGCATCTTCGCGGATGGATTCGTGCACGAGCAGCTTGGCCTCCACGCAGGTCTCGAGCCGCGTGAATGTGGGCAGCGTGATATTGAGCAGATACCCTACCCCGCCGGCCGTCTCAAGTGTGACAGTCGCGGGATTGAGATTGCTTATCTTACCTGAAATATTTTCGATCATGAGAATAACGTATTAGAGGTTGTTCAGAACAAGCTCTTGAAAGCTTCGTCGACACGGGCTACTTCGATGACCTTGATTTTCATCCGGGAGATGTCGACGCCCTTGAGGTTGCCCCGCGGGACGATGATCTGCTCCATGCCCAATTTCTCGGCCTCGGCGATGCGCTGCTCGAGCCGCCCTACGGGACGTATCTCACCCGAGAGGCCTACTTCGCCACATATTGCTGTGCCGTGGGGGATTACGGTATCGAAATTGCTCGACAGGATGGCGCAGATGACGGGTAAGTCCAGCGCCGGGTCGCTCACTTTCAGGCCTCCAGCGATGTTGAGAAAGACGTCTTTGGCGGCGAGTTTGAAGCCTACGCGCTTTTCGAGCACGGCGAGGAGCATGTTCATGCGCTTGGAATCAAATCCGGTCACGGCGCGCTGCGGCGTGCCATAGGCTGCGGTGCTCACAAGAGCCTGCACCTCGATGAGGAATGGCCTGGCGCCCTCAACCGTGACACCCACTGCCACGCCGGAGAGCTCGCGCTCGGGCGAGCTGAGCAGCAGCTCGGAGGGGTTGGTCACCTCACGCAGCCCGCGCTGGCCCATCTCGTAGATGCCCAGCTCGGAGGTGTTGCCGAAGCGGTTTTTGATGGCGCGCAGGATACGGAACATGTATTGACGGTCGCCCTCAAACTGCAGCACGGCGTCGACGATATGCTCCAGCACTTTCGGGCCGGCCAGCGAGCCTTCTTTGGTGATATGGCCGATGAGGAGCACGGGCACGGAGCTTTCCTTGGCAAATTTTAGCAGCTGGGCCGCACACTCGCGCACCTGGCTCACGCTGCCGGCCGACGAATCAAGTGCGTCGGAGGCTATGGTCTGTATCGAGTCGATCACCACGATACCGGGCTGCACGGTCTCGATATGGCCGAAGATATTGTCAAGCGAGGTCTCGCACACGATATACATATTGTCGCTGCCGCGGCCGATGCGGTCGGCGCGGAGTTTGATCTGGGTGGCGCTTTCCTCGCCTGAGGCATAGAGTATGGTCTTGCTCTTGATTGCGAGCAGGTTTTGCAGCACAAGTGTTGATTTACCCACACCGGGCTCGCCTCCGATGAGGACCATCGAGCCGGGCACTATTCCACCGCCGAGCACACGGTTGAGCTCGCCGGAGGGCATTTTGATGCGGGGCTCGTCGGCTGCCTCGATCTGATTGAGCGGCAGGGCTTCGGAGCGTCCGCGGGAGGCTACGGGCGAGGGCGTGCGCGAGGCCGACGGCGTGGAGGCTACCTTTTCCTCAACCATCGTGTTCCACGCTCCGCACGAGGGGCATTTCCCCGACCATTTCGGAGCATCGGCGCCACATTCCTGGCAGAACCATACTGATTTATATTTTGTCTTGGCCATGTTTTTTAGAATAATCGGCTGCGGAATTGTGAAAGTATGATCGCAGTGGCAGTGGCCACGTTTAGCGATTCGGAGGTGGGACAGTCGCCGGGGTATGGAGGTATGAGCAGGCGGCGGGTGACACATCCGGCCACTTCCTCTGAGATTCCACGTCCTTCATTGCCCATCACCACGATGGCTTCGGCGGGCAGATCGGCCCGATAGACATTTTCTCCACCGAGAAAGGTGCCGTACACCGGCATACGGCTCTCACGGAGCATCGCGGGCAGGTCGCCGTATATCACTTTCACACGGGCGATGGCGCCCATCGTGGCCTGCACGCATTTGGGATTGAAACAATCGACAGTGTCGGCCGATGCAAGAATGGTGTCGATACCCATCCAGTCGGCCGTACGCATGATGGTGCCGAGGTTGCCGGGGTCCTGGATGCGGTCGAGCGCCACTACGAGCTTGCCGCGGTATGACTCGGGCGAGTGTCTTAGTGTCATAGGGAGGTAGTACACCGCCAGAACTTCCGGTGCGAGCGAGAGCGAGCTCATCTCGGCCATCTGGCCGCGGTCGACGGCTATCACATCTCCCTCATAGTCAGGATGCGCTTCGATCCAAGCCCGTGTCGCAAAAAGATATTTCAGCGTGAAGTAACCTAATGTATCAGCCACACACTTGGCACCTTCGGCCACGAAAAGACCCTCCTTGCGACGCCCCTTGGCATCGGCAAGCGAGCGCACTATCTTGCGCATGGCTTTTGTCGACTCAGAAATCATAGCCGGCGTCGGATGTGAGACGTTTGTCTTCGTCGAGTGTCGAGCCGATGGTGGTGAGAAGGTCGCCTACGATGCCGCCGTTGATACCTATGCGCAAGGCTTCGAGCTGTGTCTGCCGGCTCAGGCGCGCGCGGCCGCCGGCAAAGCGCAGCTCCACATCGGGATGCACCAGGCGCAGGATGGCTATATCGTCGAGGATCTCGTCGTCAGTGATGGGGGCTGTGTGCTCCAGCGGCGTACCGGGAATGGGCGACAGCACATTGATGGGTATCGACACCGGGCATGCGCGGCGCAGCGTGAGGGCAAATTCCACGATCTGGCGTTTCGTCTCGCCCATGCCTATGATGCCGCCCGAGCATACCTCCATGCCCGCCTCGCGGGCATAGTCGATGGTGCGGAGTTTATCCTCGATGGTATGTGTGGTGCACAGCGTCTCGAAATGCGACGGAGCCGTCTCAAGATTGCAGTGGTAGCGGCGCACGCCGCTGTCCCACAGCTTCTGTATCGCCTCGCGGTCGAGCAGGCCCATCGAGGCGCAGGTCTGCAGCGGTGTCTCGTCCTTGATACGGCGCAGTATGCGGCACATCTCATCGAGAGCTTTGCCCCGCACGGCCTTGCCGCTGGCCACGAGCGAGAAACGGCGGATACCGCCGGCTGCGTTGACACGTGCGGCATGCATGCATTCCTGCTCGGCGGCCATGTCATATTCGTCGCAGCCGGTATGGTAGTGGGCGCTCTGGGCGCACCATTTGCAATTTTCGGAGCAGCGGCCGGAGCGGGCGTTGATTATCGAGCACGAATCGAAAGTGCGCGGAAGCCGCGCTGTGAGCACTGCGGCGGCCTCGCGTAACTCCCCGGAGGGGATATCGCACAGTGCATATGCCTCGGCTTCGGAGAGCCGGGCGCCGCCTGTTACTTTTTCCAGAATTTCATTCATATTAATATATAAACATGGTCGCGGCATGCCGCGACCTTAAGTACCTTTGAGCCATCTCCGGCCCATGAATATTTATATCAATTGAAGTCCATCTCGTCGTAACCTTCGGCTGCGAGCTCATCGGGATCGTAGCCTTCGGTATCGAGGAAGTCTTCGTCGAGGTCCTCGAGCGAAGTTGTCTTGGCCGCCTTGGCTGCCACCTGGGCATCAAATTCGTCCATGTCCATGTGCTGAGGAGGTGCCTGGCCAAGCGAGAGCGTGCATACGGGGTCTTTCAGAGTCTTGCCGGCGGTAAGCTCTTTCATTTCCATATACATGGCACGGTCCGTCATGTAATCAAATACGAAGAGTAGTTTCTGACCTTCGTCGTCGATAAAATCCTCGAGCACGGCGTCATCCATCAGCCATACTTCCTGGTCTGAATCGAAGTCCATGTCTTCGTAGGTGATTTCCTTGCGTTTTTCCCAACCGTCATCGCAGATGAAAAACGAATCCATCTGTGTCTTATCATAGCCAACTGAGTCGCAGATGGCGTTCTTGAGATCGAGGAAAGTGGCCTGTGCGTCGATTTTTATCTCGCGCTTGAAGTTGTCGGCTCCGTCAGACACTATTCTGAAGTTGAATATCATATATTTGAGGCGCTTAGTTTTGCTGATTGATGTATAGCGGAGAGCATCCGCGGTTTTACACTGCGAAGATAACAATTAAAAGACTAAAAATGCAAATAAAAAAACGGCGTTGCGGAATATTTTTATTCTTTTTAGGAAAATATCTCTGCATTACCGTGAAATTTTTTAAATTTGCACCTTAATAAAAGAAACACCCGCTATGAAAAAATGCCCCTATTGCGCTGAATACATTCAGGACGATGCCGTCGTATGCCGCTATTGTGGACGCCAGCAGCCACCGCAATACAATAATCAGCAGAATACACCGCCCCCACCACCCGGATACGGGCAATACCCCGGCGGCACCAACAATCCATTCGACGCATCGGGCCCCGAAGGCAAGTGCCGCGGCATAGCCGCATTGCTCGCCATAATAATCGGCGGCCTCGGCGTGCATTATTTCTATATCGGTAAAGTCGCCGCCGGACTCATCACCATACTGCTCTGCTGTATCACATGCGGCATATGGTCGATCATCACTTTGGTGCAGGGCATCATGTTCTTCTGCATGACTAATGATGAATTCGAGCGCAAATTCGTGCAATCGACCTCGACTTTCCCGATATTCTGAACCTTTGTAAATTCACTCCTATGTTATATTCCATGACCGGCTTCGGCAAATCGACAACCGAAATAGCCGGTAAGAAAATCACAGTCGAAATAAAATCGCTCAACTCAAAACAGATGGACCTCAATGTGCGCATGCCCGCTCTCTTCCGCCATCAGGAAATCGAGTTGCGCAACCTCGTGGCTCACGAACTCGAACGCGGCAAAGCCGACATGTCCGTCACCCTCGAATCAGTAGGCTCCGCCATCACGGGAGCACATGTCAATTCAGCCGTCATCGCTGCTTACAAAGCCCAGATAGAAGCCCTCTCGGCCGACCTGGGTATCCCGGAGCCGGCTGATTGGTACAATGTGCTCATGCGCATGCCCGATGTGATGACTCAGGATACCACAGAGGAGGCCTCGCCCGAACTGTCAGAGGCTCTCACCTCCACCGTGAAAGCTGCCGTCGAGGAGCTGCGCCAACACCGCCGCGCAGAGGGTGAGCGTCTCGAAGAGTTTTTCGCCGCCCGCATCAAGGGTATCGCTGATCTCATCCCCGAGGTCGAGAAGTACGAGGGCGAACGCCTCGTGCGCATCCGCACACGCATGGAGGACGCTCTCTCTAAAGTACCCGTGGCCGACTACGACAAGGGGCGTCTCGAACAGGAAATGATCTTCTACATCGAAAAGCTCGATGTCAACGAGGAAAAACAGCGCCTGCGCCAACATCTGCGCTACTTTATCGACACGCTCGAAAATCCCGCCGGTGGCCAGGGCAAGAAACTCGGATTCATCGCTCTGGAAATGGGCATCGAAATCAATACGCTCGGCTCGAAAAGCAATCACGCCGAGATGCAGGAAATCGTTGTGAAGATGAAGGACCTCCTTGAGCAGATCAAGGAACAAGTACTCAACGTGCTCTGATGTCGCACAAGCCCCGGATATGCATAGCCACGAGCACGCGCGCCGACTGGGGACTGCTCCGTCCACTGGCCGAAGCGCTCCGTGAGTCGCCGGAGGTGAGCCTGTGCTTGCTCGCCACCAACATGCATCTGCTCACACGCTATGGACATACGATCGACGAAATCACCGATGCCGGATTCAGCGTCGACGCACGCGTAGCGATGGATCCCGGCAGCGACGATGCCGCCGGGCGCGTCAAGGCGATGGCCCAGTGTCTCGCCGGAACGGCCGACGCACTCACCACGCTGCACCCCGACGCGATCATCATACTCGGCGACCGCTACGAGATGCTCGCCGTGGCCGAAGCCGCCGCGATGATGGGCATACCTATCATACATATCGCAGGCGGCGAAATCTCCGAGGGCGCCATCGACGACTCACTCCGCCACGCCATCACGAAGCTCTCCACACTCCATCTCACAGCCACCGAACCTTACCGCCGGCGTGTCATAGCCATGGGCGAGGAGCCGGAGAGAGTGGTCAATACCGGAGCGATAGGTGTCTGGAACATCATGCAGCGGCCTCTCATGAGCCGCGCCGAGCTGGAGACCGATCTCGGGATACCGGCCGGCAAACCGTTTTTTGTGGTCACATACCATCCGGCCACACTCGACGGCTCTGATCCGGCCGACAATTGCCGCGCCATGCTCGCCGCCCTCGACCGCTTCCCCGACCATCACATTGTGCTCACCTATCCCAACAACGATGCACGCTCATCGGGCATCATCGATGCCATCGAAAGCTATGCCTCCACGCACCCGGGGCGCGTGACACTGCGCCGCTCGCTCGGGATGCTGCGATATCTATCGGCAATACGGTATGCCGACGCCGTGATAGGCAATTCGTCAAGCGGCCTTGTGGAAGTGCCATCAGCCGGCACACCCACCGTCAATATCGGCATACGCCAGCAAGGGCGCATCGCCGGCCCAAGCGTGATACACTGTGCCGAGGGCACTGAAGCCATTGCGACAGCCATCTCACATGCAATCTCTCCCGAAATGCAACAATTGGCCGCCACACGTCCCAATCCCTATGCCAAGGATGACACCCTGAAGCTCATGCTCGGCGCCATAATGGATTTTGTGGGAAAACTCCCCGCTGCGCCAAAACATTTCTATGATATCCCGCCATGCTGACACCATTATATATTGTACCCGCGCGCGGGGGAAGCAAAGGTATACCCCGCAAAAATATAAAACCGCTGGGAGGACGCCCGCTGATATCCTACGCTATTGATGCCGCACGATGCGCCGGAGCCGACGACCGCCACATAATACTCTCAACCGACGATGATGAAATCGCCGATACGGCACGCTGCCTCGGACTCGACGTGCCGTACCGCCGCCCCGCCGAGCTGGCCACCGACACCGCCGGGAGCCGCGAGCTCATAATCGACGCGATGGACTGGGCTGACCGACACGGCATAAGCTACGACTGTGTGGTGCTCCTGCAACCCACTTCGCCATTCCGTACCGCCGACGACATCCGTGCCGCCCTCGCGCTATACCGTCCGGAGGTTGATATGGTAGTCAGCGTCACCGAGGCAGCTTCCAACCCATATTACAATTGTTTCGAGACTGACGCCGAGGGATTTCTCCACGTAAGCAAAGGCGACGGCCTCTATACTCGCCGCCAGGATGCTCCCCACGCTTACGAATACAACGGCGCCGTCTACGTGATACGCCCCGAGTCAATCCGCCGGATGCCGCTCGGTGCTTTTCCGCGGCGCGTGCCGCTGGTGATGCCTCGCGACCGCAGCCTTGACCTCGACACGCCATTCGATTGGCTCGTAGCCGAAGCAATGATAGCAAACCATTCATCACACCAGCCGTTATAATAACATGGACAATATAATTTCCGATCAGTCAAATCTGCGTGAGGCGCTCGCCGCACTGAATGCGCTTTCGGGTGCAGCCATGACACTCTTTGTCGTGAGCGGCGACGGACGCTTGCTCGGCACACTCACCGACGGCGATGTGCGCCGCGCCATCCTGGGCGGCTGCCAGCTCGACGCGCCTGTGACCTATGCGATGCACACATGGTTTCGAGCCTTGCGTGAGGGGGACGACCCCGTGGAGATGCTCCGCGACTGCCGCGAGCGAGGGATACGTCTCGTGCCGGTGCTCGACGCCGAGGGACACATCTCGGAGATAATTGACCTTACAAAGACCCATACACGCCTGCCGCTCGGCGCGATACTCATGGCCGGCGGCAAGGGCGAACGCCTGCGTCCGCTCACGCTCGACCGCCCCAAGCCGCTGCTCGAGATCGACGGCAAAGCCATCATCGACTATAATATCGAGGCACTCGCGGCCTGCGGCGTGACAGATATCACGGTGAGCACACGCTACCTCGCCGATCAGATCTACGAGCATTTCGGGCACCCCGTCGCCGGAGTGGATGTACGCTGCGTACGCGAGGAAGCGCCTCTGGGCACCCTCGGGGCGGTATCACTCGCTGATATTCCCGCCGATGGCGATACACTGGTGATGAATTCCGATCTGCTCACCACTATCTCATACGAAGAGATGTATCTCAAGCACCGCGATTCGCAGGCCGATGTCACCATCGCGGTAGTGCCTTATCAGGTCACGGTACCCTTTGCGATACTCACCCTCAGCGGCGAGCGAGTGACAGGTATCGAGGAAAAACCTTCGTACTCCCATTACGCAAACGCCGGTATATATATGTTCCGCAACCATCACCTGCGCTCCATCGCGCGTGATTGCCACGTCGATGCGCCTGATTTCATCTCGGATATCATAGCTGCGGGCGGCAAAGTGACATATTATCCCATCAAAGGCACCTGGATCGACGTCGGCTCGCCGGCTGACTTCCGCCAAGCCGCAGAATTGATGCGGCATCATCGAAATTTCTCAAAAAACTCTCTAAACCACTGATTATGGCTGACTCCAATTTCATAGACTACGTAAAAATACTCTGCCGCTCGGGCAAGGGCGGCGCCGGCTCACGCCACTTCCATCGTGCCAAATATGTGCCAAAAGGCGGCCCTGACGGCGGCGATGGCGGCCGTGGCGGCCACATCATACTCAAAGGCAACTCTCACATGTGGACTCTGCTCCCGCTCAAATACCGCCGCCATATCTTCGCAGGAAACGGCGAGAGCGGCTCGGGCGGCCGCAGTTTCGGCAAGGACGGTGAGGACGTCGTGGTGGAAGTTCCTTGCGGCACCGTAGTGTTCGATGCCGAAACGGGCGAATACCTCACCGAGGTCACTTATGACGGCCAGGAGGTGAAACTCCTGCGCGGAGGTCGCGGCGGCCTGGGCAACTGGCACTTCAAGAGCAGCACAAACCGCACGCCCCGCTATGCACAACCCGGCGAACCGGCTATCGAAAAGTCCATCATTCTCGAGCTGAAAGTGCTCGCCGACGTAGGCCTGGTTGGCTTCCCCAACGCCGGCAAATCAACCCTGCTGTCGGCCGTCTCGGCAGCCCGTCCCAAGATTGCCGACTATCCTTTCACCACCATGGAGCCGCAGCTTGGCATCGTGAGCTACCGCGACAACCGCTCATTCGTGATGGCCGACATTCCCGGTATCATCGAGGGCGCCAGCGAGGGTAAAGGTCTCGGACTGCGTTTCCTCCGCCACATCGAACGAAATGCCGTGTTGCTGTTCATGGTGCCGGCCGATGCCGACGATATCGAGGCCGAATACAAGATTTTGCTCCGCGAGCTTGAGCAATTCAATCCGCAGTTGCTCGACAAGCACCGCATACTTGCCATTTCCAAGAGCGACCTTCTCGACGAGGAGCTGATGGAGGAAGTGGCCAAGACACTGCCCACGGACCTGCCGCATGTATTCATCTCGGCAGTCACCGGCCAGGGCATCACCGAACTCAAGGATGTGCTCTGGCGTGCTATCACCGATGATGACAACCGTCTCGCCACACCCGATATCGCCCACCGCTCTCTCGACGACCGCCACCGCGTGCAGGAAGAAGATGATTTCATCTTCCAATACACCCCGACCGACGACGAAATCGACGAGGAAGCCGAAGACCTCCGCTCCATCGACGCCTCTACCTGGGGCGACGACTACGACGTGGACGCCGACGATGAGCCGGCCGACGATGAAACTTATAGATGGGACGAGGATATCGAACCCGAAGATCACCACTGATGACACTCGCCGAACTCAATACCGAAGTGAAGCGCCGGCTCTCGGCCTCGGCCTATCCCGACGAGATGCGCGATACCGCACGCCTGGTGATGGAAGACCTCGCCAATGCCGATCCGGTGCGCATTTTCACCCGCGGCGACCTTGAGCTGGAACCGGAAACGGTGGACCGCGTCCTCAAAGCCGTAGACGAAATCGTAGCAGGACGGCCGCCGCAGTACGCCGTGGGCCGCGCACGATTTGAAGGGATGAACCTGAAAGTATCACCGGACACACTCATCCCGCGCCCCGAGACCCAAGGTCTTGTCGACATGATCGTCGACCGCTGGAGCAACCGCTCCGACCTCGATGTGCTTGACATCGGCACAGGCTCCGGCTGCATCGCCATCGCCCTGAGCCGTGCCCTCCCATTCGCCAAAGTGGAGGGTATCGATATCAGCGACGCAGCTCTCGGCATAGCCCGCCAGAACGCCGAGGCTCTCCATGCCCCCGTCGATTTCACCCGAAGCGATATCCTCACGGTCAAGGCACCCTCAGCTGCCTACGACATCATAGTGAGCAATCCGCCATACATCACCATGTCGGAGCGTGCGGATATGGATCGCCGCGTGACCGACTTTGAGCCGGCACAAGCACTCTTCGTACCCGACGATGACCCGCTGCGCTTCTACCGTGCCATCACCACCTATGCTGCCACGGCACTGCGCCCGGGCGGGATGCTGTATTTTGAAATCAACTCGCGTTTCGGCTCTGAAGTGGCCTCGTTGCTCACCGATGCCGGCCTGACCGACGTCACCGTCGAGCGCGACTATCTCGGGCGTCCCCGCTTCGTGAAAGGATGCCGATGAAAGCCGCCCGTCGTCCCCTCACCCCCGAGCAGGCTCTCGACCGCATGGAAGCTCTATGCGCCCGTGCCGAATACAGCTCCGGCGAAATCCGCGAGAAACTTTACGGCAAGGGTCTCACTCCTGCGCAGATTGATGAAATCATCGAAAGCCTCGTCAGACGCAGATTTATCGACGATGCACGCTTCGCGGCCGTTTTTGTGCGTGACAAGGTGGCATATTCCGGCTGGGGGCGCATGAAAATCTCGGCGGCCCTCTATCAGAAACGCGTCGCCCGCGATATCATAGCCGCCGCGCTCGACGAGATCGACATGGACGTATACACCGAGCGTCTGCGGAGCCTCATCCGGGCCAAGCTCTCGACATTCTCCGACCCGACCTCATACGACAGCCGCGCCAAAGCATTCCGCCATGCCGCATCGCGCGGCTTCGAGTCGGACCTCATCGCCCGCTACCTCGACCTCGAGCTCTGAATTAAAACACTGAATACATAAGCCGGGGATGCCTGATGAGGCAGCCCCGGCTTTTATATTCAGTGAGTTTGGATATTATTTCATGTCTTTATAGGAGGTGTAATCGAGGGTAGCGCTCACGTCATAAAGCGTGGTCTTGCGCACGTTGCACTTGAAGTCGAGCTGCATTCCTGTACCGGGATTGATTTCGGCTCTCAGGTCGGAAATCGGGAATTCGGCCTGCGGCACATTGTTGATAGTCGGGATGAGCGACTGGCAGTCGATAGTGATTACGCCGTCGGGGGCGATAGTGAAGGGGCAACCCGGGAACACCATGTTGAGCGAGGGCATATCGGCGCTGAAGTTGGCATTGGCAACACCGATGCTGGCCTCTTTCTTAGCCATATCAAGTGTCACGGTATATACGCTCTTACGGGTTTCGTAGGGCGATGCGCCTTCGGTGGTGGAAACGGTCTTGCCGGTCATGATGAAAGGCTGGATTGCGCCGATGACCTTGTAGCGTCCGTCGAGCATCAATGAAAATTCAAATGCCGGGGCATAGAGAGTAGTCTGATTGATGGCGGGGCCGAAATCGAGACGGTCAAACCAGCGCATCTTGAGGTCGGTCACCTTATTGGAGCCGGTGGTAGTGGGAGCCGCCGCGTTGATATTCGACCATTTGTCGGTCTCGTTGAGGCTCCACTTGAGATTTTCCACTTTTACGACAGGTACCGTATTTGAGCCGATTTTCAGGCCGGCGAAGCTCACGTTGGCCGAGGCCTGGGTCCAGTTGAGGTATATATAAAAGGTTACGCCGGAGCAATATATGACCTCATTGGTGGTCATATCAGTGACGAGAGCATAGCAATTCTGCATGTACTGTTCGGTCTGGTAGTCGCCCGGATCGGAGTTGGTATTACATGACGTGAGGCCAAACACCATCACAAGCAGGGCAAGGAGACCCGATTTCAAAGAAAATTTCATGTGAAATTGATGATTTTAAGTATTTTAGTAATTATATGTCCGCAAAGATACGTATTTTCCGCCGTCCTTCTATTAAAATACTCTAAATAATACTTAAACAATGTTATAGACGGCATTTCGCGACCAAGCTTTTGCGCTTTTCAAAATTATTGGTTAATTTTGTGCTCAAATGAAGACAGCTCCGCGCTCCGTATATCTCCGCGGCGCCGAGGATGGCCTGAAGATGGGGCCGCTCCTGGCGCTTACGGTCGTGTTTATAGGCATGGCCTACTACACGCCGTGGCTATTTCTGCCGGCGCTTGTCGGAATCATAGCCGTGCCGTCGCTCACATATATACTGCTCACACGCAGTTTCATCGAAGATGAGCGCCGCAGCTCTCTCTCGGCGCTGTGGCTGCATGGCATCTGCGCCTTCTTTTTCGGAGGGCTTTTCATGGCGCTGGTTGCCTACATAGGCATGCGTTGGGTCAAGCCTTCGTTTATAGCCGACCAATTCCGCACGGTCATCGAGGTGTACAGCTCAGCCCCGTCGGCCGACGCACGCGACTTCGCCGCCGCGCTCCAGAAGGCCGTCGACGCCCGGGCCCTGCCCACCCCCATCGAAATGGCGCTCGAGCTGCTCTATGGCGCCGTGCTCACAGGCTCGATACTCTCCCTGATACTCTCGCTCATCATACGACGCCGGCGCAATGTCACCCCGCCACCCCCACCACAATCCTGAAAAAACTTTTTACCGATATGGACATCTCTGTTGTCGTACCTTTATATAATGAGGCCGAGTCGCTACCCGAACTCACCCAGTGGATCGAGCGCGTGATGCTCGCCAACAATTTCACCTACGAGATAATCTTCGTCAACGACGGCTCCACCGACCGGTCGTGGGAGGTGATCACAGGCCTGGCCAAGCAGAATCCCTGTATCAAAGGGGTGTCGTTCCGCCGCAACTACGGCAAAAGTCCGGCACTCAACACCGGTTTTGCCCGCGCCCAGGGCGATGTGGTCATCACCATGGACGCCGACCTCCAGGACAGCCCCGATGAGATCCCCGCACTTTACAAAATGATCACCGACGAGGGCTACGACCTCGTCTCGGGATACAAACAGAAGCGCTACGACCCCCTCTCGAAGACCATCCCCACCAAGCTCTTCAATGCCACCGCGCGCCGAGTGACAGGCATCAAGAATCTGCACGACTTCAACTGCGGCCTCAAGGCTTACCGCAATAAAGTGGTGAAACACATCGAGGTGTACGGCGACATGCACCGTTACATACCATATCTGGCCAAGCTCTCGGGATTCACGAAGATCGGCGAGAAAGTGGTACATCACCAGGCCCGCAAGTACGGCACCACGAAATTCGGCCTCGACCGCTTCGTAAACGGCTATCTCGACCTTGCCACACTGTGGTTCACTGGTAAGTTCGGCGGAAAACCGATGCACTTCTTCGGCCTGCTCGGCTCGCTGATGTTTATCCTCGGATTCATTGCCGTAGTGGTAGTGGGCTGCGTCAAGCTCTACAACATGCATCACGGCAACCACTACATCCTCGTGACCGACTCGCCCTACTTCTATCTGGCTCTCACACTGATGCTGCTCGGATCGCAGCTCTTCCTGGCCGGATTCGTTGGCGAGCTGGTGGCCCGCAACTCACCCCGCCGCAACGACTACGAGATCGACTCCGAATTCTGAATCCATGAGATTGTCCTGAAAACATATAAAATTCTCCCCCAAATGCCCAACTTCGAATCATACCCCGCTCTGCTCAATATCATCAACGGCCGCTACTCATGCCGCGCCTATGACCTCGGCCGCGAATTGCTCGACCGTGACCTCATCACAGCTGTCATCGATGCCGCCCGCCTCGCCCCCTCGGCCTGCAATCGCCAGCCATGGCTCTTCATGGTAGTGGAAGGCCCCGAAGCCACCGAGAAAATCTACCAGGCGTATCCCCGCGACTGGGCACGCAACGCCCAGGCTTACATCATCGCCCTCGCCGAGCCCGACAAGGCTTGGCACCGTCCCGAGGACGGCAAAGACCACTCCGACGTGGACCTCGCCATCGCGATCGAGCACATCTGCCTCGCCGCCACAGCTTTAGGGCTCGGCACTTGCTGGATATGCAATTACGACCCCGAAAAACTCCGCGCAGGCTTCAACATCCCGGCCCAGTACGAGCCCATCGCCATCATACCCCTCGGATATCCCGCGCCCGGCAGCCCCGCCACCGCCAAAAACCGCAAACCGACCGACGACATCATCCGATGGGGCAGCTTCTGAGGAGCATAGGATTGTCTGTGGCAGCCGCCGTCGCACTGGCAGCCTGCAATACGTCCGGCTGTTACGACAACGGCAGCTCGATACCGCTGGCCGGATTCTACTCCGGCACGACGGGTTATGCCATCAGCGTCGATTCGATCACGATCATCGGCGTCGACGCCCCGGCCGACTCCGCCATACTGCGTGCCGGAGCATCGGGAGCCTCGCAGGTGTATCTGCCCATGCGCGCGAGCGCATCGGAGGTCACATGGATGATCAGATATGAGCAGGCAGCCCTGGCCGAGCACGATGTCGCCGACTATATCGGATTCGACTACGAGGCCATACCCTACTTCGCCTCCGAAGAATGCGGCGCCATGTACGCCTACCGCATCCGCGGCGTCTACCACACCGACATGCTCATCGACAGCGTCACCCTCACCGACTCTCTCATCACCAACATCGATGCCGAGACCATCCGCATCTACTTCCGCACCGCACAAGCCGGGGAGGGCGATGCGCAATGAAGCTCCGGCATCTCATCGCTTCAGCGGCTATACTGCTGATAGCCTGCGCCGTGGCAGCTCAGGCACCCACGCGCCCCAAGCGACATACATCGCCCATCGAGAATAGCTCCACCGTCACCCAAGCCATCAACGAGACCCGCGGCGACACCGCACGCATCAATGCAGCACGCCGCGCCGCCTCCACCCACTACCACCGCGACGACGGATACACCGTGTACGTCGACACCATCACCGGCGAGGAATGGGTCGACTCGACCGCCGTCATCAAAGTCGTGAAGATGAAATACCCCTTGCTTATGGGTGTCTCCGTAGGCGTCAACATCTGGGACCCGGTCATGCGCCTTTTCGGCCAGAAACATGGCCTTGTGGGCTTCTCGGCCGACGTCAACATGCACAACCGCTACTTCCCTGCCCTTGAGATCGGCCTCGGCACAGCACGCAATACCCCCGCTGCCTCCAATTACACCTATCGCTCGCCCATGAGCGTGTATTTCAAGCTCGGCGCCGACTACAACTTCCTCTACAACAGCAATCCCGACTACCAGTGGCTCGCGGGCTTCCGCTACGGATTCGCCCCCTTCAGCTGGGCCGTCGACGACATTTCACTCGCTCCCGGCTATTGGGATGACCCTGTCACCTTCGCCATACCGTCGCAGAATGCCACAGCCGGCTGGCTCGAATTTCAGATAGGCCTGCGCATCAAACTCTTCGGCAATCTGTCAGCCGGCTGGATGGTACGCTATCACACCATCATCCATGAGAGCAAGAATGTGCACGGCCAGCCCTGGTACATCCCCGGCTTCGGCACACGCGGCCAGGCCATCTCAGGCGCGTTCACCTTCACCTACACCCTCCCGCTGAACAAACGCAGCCCCGAGACCGTTCTACAGACAGGCGTCTCCACCTACGACGAGCCACTCCCGGCTCCCGACGACTCCGCAGGCATATCCCGGACGCCCGTGACAGAATGAAAAAAATCGTAATCATAGGTGCCTCATCAGGCATCGGCATGCGCGTAGCCACCGACTTCGCACGCCTCGGATGGCGTGTAGGCATCGCAGCGCGCCGCGAGGAGCTCCTCAAGACCATCAAAGACCAGTATCCCGACCGCATCGAGTACATGGGCCTCGACGTCACCGCCCCCGACGCCGTCGAGCGTTTCTATAAACTCATCGAGATGATCGACGGCATGGACATACTGCTCTACGCCGCCGGTTGCGGATGGTACAACCCCGAGCTGCGCCTCACCGACGACATCCGGGCCGTTGCCGTCAACGTGGCCGGATTCACCTCCATCGTCAACGCCGCCTACAGATATTATAAGGAGACCGCCAACGTCCACCGCGGACGCATAGCCGTCATCACATCCGTGGCCGGAGTCAAGGGCATAGGCATCTCCGCCGCCTACTCCGCCTCAAAGCGCTACCAGTGGACCTACCTCCAGGCACTCGACCAGCTGGCCCACCAGCAGCACGTCAATGTCGGCATCACCGACATACGCCCGGGATTCGTGCGCACCGATCTCATCAAGGACGACCCCCACGACCTCCCCATGGTGATGTCGCTCGACTATGTCGCGCCGCGCATCGAGCGCGCCATACTGCTCGGGCGCCGCATCGCCACCATCGACTCCCGATGGGCCGTGGTCACCGGCCTGTGGCGCCTCGTCCCGCCCTGCCTCTGGAAACACATCGGCCTCGACCTCTGAGACCGACCGCGATAGCGTTTGTCGGTACTTTTACCCCCTTGGTCTATAAAAATTGGAGCGTATGCTCCTTTTTTTATAAATTTGCAGCGTGAAAACTACATCTACAGTCCATCAATTAGCAATCATTCTCGCTGCTGTCATCTGCCCCCTCATCTCATGGGGCTACACTGTCACCGGCACGCTGGTCGACCCCTCCGAGGAGCCGCTCATCAGCGCTTCGGTGCGTCTTTTGGCCGCACGCGACAGCTCCCTGGTAAAAGGTGTCGTTTCGGACGTCGACGGCAACTTCAAATTTCCCGATGTCCGCAAGGGCAAATACATCGTCGAAGCCAGCTACGTGGGCTTCACACCCGCCACACGTGATATCGAGATATCCGGCAAGAGTCTCGACCTCGGCAAAATAGCCCTTTCCGAAAACTCCATCATGCTCAAGGAAGCCGTCGTCACCGGTATCAAGACACCCATCACCGTCAAGGAAGACACCGTGGAATTCAACGCCGACTCCTATAAGACGGTGCCCAACGCCGTGGTCGAAGACCTCCTCAAGCGCCTCCCCGGTGTCGAGGTTGGCTCCGACGGCTCAATCACAGCCAACGGCCAGACAGTATCCAAAATCCTCATTGACGGCAAGGAATTCTTCAGCGACGACCCCACCGTGGCATCACGCAACCTGCCCGTCGAGATCGTCGACAAGCTTCAGGTAGTGCAGCGCAAAAGCGACCTTGCACGCATCACAGGCGTCGATGACGGCGAAGAGGAGACCGTCATCAACCTCACCGTGAAAAAAGGCATGAACAACGGCTGGTTTGGCAACGCCGAATTTGGATACGGCACCGACGGCCGGTATAAAGGAAATTTCACCGCCAACCGCTTCTGGAACGGCAATCAGATCACATTCCTCGGTGGCGCCAACAACGTCAATGACCTCGGATTTGCCGACGGCACAGCCGGACGCTTCCGCCGCTTCGGTGGCTCCAACGGCGTCACAAAATCACAGGCTTTCGGCGTCAACTTCAATATAGGCAAGGAAGAAATCATCCGCGTCGGCGGCGACATCATGTTCTCCCGCTCCGACCGTGACACCCGCCAGACATCCGACCGCCAGTACCTCTTCGCCGACTCCACATCATACTTCAACTCCGGCAAGCAGGCCCGCGACATCGGCAACAACTTCCGCGCCGACTTCCGCGTGCAGTGGAAACCCGACTCATTCAACACCGTCGACTTTCGCCCCAATTTCAGCTACAACCACAACAATTCCTGGTCAGTCGACTCTTCACTCACCCGCGCCGGCAACCCCTCCCGCTCCGAGGTGACACGAAGCCTCAACCGCAGCAGCTCCCGCGGCGACTCATGGGAATTCGGCGGACAGCTCATCTACAACCATCAGTTCCGCAGCCACCGCGGCCGCTCAATCTCAGCATTCATCAACTACCGCTTCAGCGACGTCCGCGAGAAAGCCGAGACATACTCATGGAATAAATTCTTCCTCGCCAACGACTCGATTGACCTCTACGACCAGTTCTCCGACAATCACACCTGGGCCAACAACGTCTCAGCACGCGTGAGCTGGACCGAGCCCCTCGGCGATGCCCGCAAAGGCAACTTCCTCACCTTCGCCTACCGGGTGCAATACCGCTGGAACAACGCCGATAAGCTCACATACGACCACCCCGTATACTTCCCCGACGGATGGGACGGCCTGCCCGTCATCGACCCCGAGCTCGTGCTCTCCGACGACCTCTCCAACCGCTTCCGCAACGACTACTTCAACCAGGACATCCGCGCCGGATACAAGCACGTGGCAGCCAAACACTCGATCGACGTAGGCCTCTCGCTCGTGCCCACACGCTCAAAATCTATCGACCTCATCAACTCCGCCCGCAATATCCCCGAACGCTGGGTATGGAACTACGCCCCATACATGCGCTACCGCTGGAAAAAGAGCAAGACCCAGGCCCTCAACCTCGACTACATGGGACGCTCTTCGCAGCCCACCATGACACAGTTGCAACCCGTAGCCGATATGAGCGACCCCCTCAATATCGTCATCGGTAACCCCAACCTCAACCCCACCTTCACCCACAACGTCCGCCTCCGCTTCCACAACTTCAACTCCGAAGCGCAGCGATCCATCATGACGATGCTCGATGGCCGTGTGGAGCAAAACTCCATCATCTCCCGCACCGACTTCGACAACATCACCGGCGGACGCACCACCACTTACGAAAACGTCAATGGCGTATGGAACGTCCGCGCGATGAACATGATTTCGTTCCCCTTCCGCAACAAAGCATGGACTTTCAACAACCACCTCATGCTTTACTACTCCAACACCATCGGCTACAACAACTCCCTGCGCAACCGCTCCGGATCCTTCTCGGCCAACGAATCATTCGGCATCGCCTTCCGCCCCGCCAACGCCGAATTTGAAATCCGCCCCCGCTACGGACTCCAGACCGTGCACAATAGCGTACAGGCAAGCTCCAACCGCACCGTACACTCCTATGGTGCATCGCTCAACGCCACATACTACACCCCGATAGGCATCGTGCTCGGCACCGACCTCAATTACACGGCCACGAGCGGCTACTCAGCCGGATACGACGAAAAGATCTGGCTCTGGAATGCCTCGCTCTCCTATCAGTTCCTCCGTGGCCGCAACGCCACCATCTCCCTCAAAGCATACGATTTGCTCCGTCAGGAATCAAATGTAAGACGCACCATCACAGCCAATTACATTGATGACGTCAGAACAAATTCACTCGGACAATATTTTTTGTTGTCTATTTCATATAAATTTACTACCTTTAAGGCCGGAGAACAGCCTCACGACCGCAACGAAGACCGTTTCGGTCACGGCGGTCCCCCTCCCGGCGGCTCGCGCCCCGGCGGCGGACGTCCTCCATTCTAAAAGTCGAAATAGCATCATAATTTAAAGGATAATTAAACATAGTATTCATAAGTTGATTTGTGTGAAATCCCGACGGCGCGGCTCTGTGAAGAGCTACGCCGTCACCTTTTTATATCCCCCTCCCACGATAAAGAAGACCATAAAACCATAAGCCCATAAGCTAACGCGCACACGTACCCTCCCCTCAGTCGAGTCGGAGACTCGACCGTATCCGCGGCAGTCAGCAAACTCAAAATCCAAAATTCAAAAGGCCGGGGCAAAAAACTCACACCTGCGATTCGAGGCTCGTAGAGCCGGCTTTGGTCGACGACTAAGGTCGGCTCTACGAGCCTGCATACCTGCATACTACCTGCACCCCGGCCTCCGCAAGCTACAGCCGGGGTTTCTCTAAATCGCCGGGTCTCCGACCCTCCACAAGCCCCCGCGGACGTCAGCCAATTGAAAATTGAAAATTTGCCCCCCTTCCCCGCACAATCTTATGGTTTTACTGTTTTCTGGTCTTCATAGAGGCGCCCAAAAATTGAAAATTGAAAATTCCCCTGCCCCCTCCACGGCGTCAGCTTATAGTCCTATGGTTTTATGGTCTTTAATACCTCCAACAACTCTGAAAACTAAAAATTCTCCTGTTTTCTGGTCTTCATATATCCGCCGACCTACTGAAAATTCTACGGTTTTCAGATCCTAAATTTGCCACGGAGCGCCGGGACGGCGCGAGATTGTGGTAAACCCCGCCTTCAGGTGGGGCACAGTGACAGACACATCACTCTGAGGTTCGGAGAACCGATGTTGTGCCCCATTCCCCACACAACCTTATCGTTTTATGGTTTTATGGTCTTCATTCACCCTCCTCCAAGAAATATTTCAAAGTTATTTTCAATATTTCTTGCATACATCCATTTCATGTATTATCTTTGCAGCAGAAAATCACAATTAAAACCTTCAAAATTATGACTATCAAATTCCCCCAGGCCGTAGCAGAAGCCCTCGCCAAGGCCGACTTTCAGCTCGCAGGCGAAGTATATCAGGCCATCATGGCCTACGCCATCCAAGGCATTGAGCCCCACGGCCTCTCATCAGCGGCCGACGCACTTTTCACACTCGCCAAACAATTTATAGCCAAAGCCGGCGAGAAACCCGCACGTCGCCCCCGCAAAAAGCCCGAGACCACTCCCGCAACCTCCGAAGCACCAACTCCGCAAGCCCCCGCCCCTGAAGCTATTCCCCCGGCCACACCTCAGCGCGTCACCACCGTGGCCGCCTATCCGCCTCCGGCCGTCAAGCCCGCCAAATCACCCGAGGCCCGGCAGCGGTATCTCGACCGCATCCGCCGCAGCGGCGACCGCAAGCCGCCCCTCATAAAGATACGCCACGGACGCATCATGGCAAAAAAAATCCTGCCACGTCACGCCGACGTTGCAGGACTATATGAGCTAAAGAGAAATTTCAGAGATTGAAGCGGAAGCCCACCTGAAGCAGACCCTGCGCACCGAAACCAAGTTCGCCGAAAATACTCGTCACACGTGACAGACCCACTTCAGCACCCACAGGCACCGCCTGCATGGCGAAATACGCCTTGTTGTGGCTATAGTCGCCCCAGCACATATGTGAGATATCCACGCCGATGCCCAGCTTGCCGTACATAGTCACGATGCTGTTGCGGTAATAGTCGTAGCGGCCATTGAGCATCACTACATGATAGTAGATATTGGTATCATCAGTGTGTTTGTAGGAGCTGGAGGAGAATGTATAGGTAGCTCCGAGCGAGAATTTGGGCGCCACCTTGAAATTGACGCCTGCTGTCAGTGCGCCCCAGGCTGTGTTGACTGAGCCACCGTCGTGCATGTCGCAGGCATCCATCATCGTGTAGCCGCCGTAACCGATCTGAAGCTGTGCGCGCTGCGCCGATGCGCCTAATGCGAGTGCCACTATGGCTGCAAGTGTGAAGAGAATCTTTTTCATCTTTTTAAAATTCTTTTAGAATGGTTAGTGTTTGCATTTCATAACACAAACATTTAAACAATTGTTCGCAAAAGATTTCGTATCTTTGCACAAAATTGCTTTCATTCACATGCTCGACGACTCCATATTGCCTAAGATTGAAGCGTTTACCACTCGCTTCGAAGAAATACGCACTCTGCTCGCCGACCCGGCCGTGCTCGCCGATCAGCGACGATACGTGAAACTCAACAAGGAATACAAACAACTCGACAGATTTGTCAAAGTCGTCGACGCCCGCCGCGAGGCCATCGACAATCTCGACTTCGCCTCCGAAGTGCTTCGCGACGAGACCGACCCCGCCGAACGCGCATCGGCTACCGAGATGCGCGACTCCGCACAGGCCGATATCGACCGCCTCGACGAGGAAATCAAACTCCTCCTCATACCCGCCGACCCCGAGGACGACAAAAACGTAATACTCGAGATACGCGCCGGCACCGGGGGCGACGAAGCCGCCCTCTTCGCCGGAGATCTCGCCAAGATGTACATGCGCTTCTGCGAGGCCAAGGGCTGGCGCGTCGCGGTCACATCACAGAGCGAGGGTGCCGCAGGCGGATTCAAGGAAATTGTCATGTCTGTAAGCGGCGAGGGCGTATACGGCATACTCAAATACGAGAGCGGCGTGCACCGCGTGCAGCGCGTGCCCTCCACCGAGACGCAAGGCCGCATCCACACATCAGCCGCCACTGTGGCCGTGCTCCCCGAGGCCGACCCCTTCGACGTGGAAATCAACGAAGGCGAAATCAAATGGGACACTTTCCGCTCCGGTGGCGCCGGCGGACAGAATGTCAACAAGGTCGAATCCGGCGTCCGGCTCCGCTACAAATGGAAAAATCCAAATACAGGAGTCGAGGAGGAAATCCTCATCGAATGTACCGAGACACGCGACCAGCCCAAGAACAAGGAGCGTGCCCTGAGCCGACTGCGCACATTCATCTTCGACAAGGAACATCAGAAATACATCGACGACATCGCGCAGCGTCGCCGCACTCTCGTCTCCACAGGCGACCGCTCCGCCAAAATCCGCACCTACAACTTCCCCCAGGGCCGTGTCACCGACCACCGCATCAACTACACCGTGCACAATCTACCCGCCATACTCGGTGGCGATCTCGACGACATCATTTTCGCCCTCAGCTCCACTGAAAATGCAGAGCGACTAAAGGAAGCAGAATTCTAAGATTTAATAATTAAACAACCTCTTATATGAAACGTACCGAACTCGTCGAAAACATCCGCCGCAAAGGCTCATTCCTCTGCGTGGGCCTCGACCCCGACCCCGCCAAGATGCCCCAGTCTCTCGCCGAAAAGGGCGCCGATGGCATTTTTGAATTCAACAAAGCCATCATCGACGCCACCGCTCCCTACGCAGTGGCTTACAAGCCCAATCTCGCATTCTACGAAAACCTCGGTTGGGAGGGCGTGCGTGCCTTCGAGCAGACCTGCGCCTATATCAAGGAAAATTACCCCGACCAATTCATCATCGCCGACGCCAAGCGCGGTGACATCGGCAATACA
>CANSGE010000011.1 GCA_947646295.1 uncultured Bacteroidales bacterium | reverse complement strand
AAGTGTCCGAGATGAGATTCGAACTCACACAGCCTTTCGGCCACTACCCCCTCAAACCCCGACCTTGGCAAGGTCGTGCTCTACCAACTGAGCTATTTTCGCGTTGGTTGCGCGGCGTCATTTCGCTTTTGCGTTGCAAAGGTAGGCATTATTTTTGAATCTACAAATTTTTTGGCTACTTTTTTCGATTTTTCGATTTTATGTGGCTTTTCAGCAAGTGATGAGCGCGATTTTCAGAGTATCGGGCTCAGTAGACGTATTACGGATTCGGCTGCGCGACGCGTGATGGGGCGTTTTTTCCATTGCCAGGTGATAACGCGCTGGCAATGTGTGAGGTCGTTGCGGTAGATCTCAAGCATGCGGGAGGTGAAGTCGCGCGAGTAGAAGAACAGGTTGCCCTCGAAGTTGTGCTCAAAGCTGCGGAAGTCAAAGTTGGTGGAGCCGATTGTGGTCATTTCGTCGTCGACGATGATCATCTTGGAGTGGAGCATGCCGGCTTCATAGAGATAGATCTTCACTCCGGATCGCAGGCATTCGGTGATATATGATGCTGAAGCATAGTTAAGCAGCAGCGAATCAGATTTTTTCGGTATCATGATACGCACGTCGACGTGCGCGAGTGCTGCGGTATGGAGGTCTTTGAGGAGAGCGTCGGTGGGCAGAAAATATGGACTCTGGATGTATATGCGGTGTTTGGCATTCGCGATGGCCTTGTGGAATATGAGGGCGATGTTGCTCCACTGTGATGTGGGTCCGGAGGTGACCATCTGGGCTGCGACATTGCCCATCGGACGTGCTATGGTGGGTTCTTCAATCAGAGGTTGGCCCATGAAGTGCCAGTCGACGGCGAATGAATACTGAAGTGCGGAAACTATCGGGCCGGCCACACGTACATGAGTGTCGCGCCAGGAGGGAAATTTACCGCCGGTAATATAGCGGTCGGCTATGTTCATGCCGCCGAGATATCCGATCGAGCCGTCGATGACGCAGAGCTTGCGGTGGTTGCGCCAGTTGATGCGGGTGCCCAGTTGCGGGAATGTGACCTCGAAGAAGGGGAATACCTGGATGCCGGCGGCCCGCATGCGGCGGTAGAAGCCGTTTTTGACGGTAAACGATCCGACATGGTCGTATATGATGCGGACTTTTACGCCTTCGCGCGCGCGTCCTATTAATATATCGGCGATTTCGTTGCCGATGGAATCGTTCTCGAAAATATAGTATTCGAGGTTGATGAATGTGCGGGCAGCCCGGAGATCTTTTTTGAGATCGGCGAATTTTTCTTTACCGTTGGTGTAGACGCGCACGTCGTTGCCTCCGTAGAGGTGGGCGTCGGTGAGGGATTCGGCGAGCAAGATCTGCTGGCACGACTCGGCGGAGAGGCCGAGCTCCTGAGGGTCGACGTTGGTGGCAGCCTGGCGTTTTTTGAGCCGGCGGCGGTTGCGCCGCGAAAGTTTCCGTGTATTTTTGATGTTGCGGCCGAAGAAGAGGTATAGGATGATGCCGACCATCGGGAGAAGCAAGAGCACAGTGACCCACGCAAGCGACTTGACGGGGTTGCGGTTTTCGGAGAGCACGACTATGATGATACTAATCGTGGTGAGTGCGTATGCTACGAAGACTATGTTACGCACCCAGCTCCAATCAAAGTTTTGTGCAAAAGTCTCAAACATGTTGCAAGTTAAGGAAAATTGTTAAAATACGCAGCTCGATTAAAGAAATTTAACTCTATGCTGCGGTGGATGCCGAAGAAGGCGGGATGAAATTTGCAGAATTATAAATAATTAAGTAACTTTGCTGCCGAAAACGTAATCTCTGGCGAGAAACGTAGCTCGCGAATATTGCGTAGATTGTTAACATTCTAAATTTTCGATTTACAATGGATTTAATTAAAGTAGCCGAAGAAGCATTCGCAACCGGCAAACAGCATCCCGAATTCGGCCCCGGCGACACCATCACCGTAGCTTACCGTATCAAGGAAGGTAACAAGGAACGTATCCAGCAGTACCGCGGTGTCGTAATCCGCATCTCAGGTGAAGGCGCTAAAAAGCGTTTCACAGTGCGTAAGATGAGCGACAATATCGGTGTAGAACGTATCTTCCCGATCGAATCTCCGTTCATTGACTCTATCGTAGTCAACAAGTACGGTAAAGTACGTCGTGCAAAACTTTATTACCTGCGTGCCCTCACCGGCAAGAAAGCTCGTATCAAAGAACGCCGTATCATCAACAAGTAATATTGTTGAACAAACGAATAAAAAACTCCGACGGGTATGCCGCCGGAGTTTTTTATTTAGGGGAGTCAAAGGATGCTCAGGTCATCGGCATCGCGCGAGACGGGAAAGCGTGTGCGTGCTTTGCGGAGGTCGTCGAGCGACATCTCGGCGTAGACGATGTCGGAGTCGGGCAGCGTGTGGCCTGTTGGCATGCCCATGCCGTCGAATATGTATGTGAGTCCGTCGTATTGGCCGTAATCATCTGCACCACCGCGGTTTGCTCCCACTACTACGGCCTGATTTTCAATGGCACGTGCGATGAGTAAGTGTTTCCAGGCGTAGCCGCGGGCTTCGGGCCAGTTGGCCGGGAAGAGCATGATGTCGTATTTCAGCCCTACGTTGCGGCACCATGCCGGGAAGCGCAGGTCGTAGCATACGGCCAGAGCTATATTCCAACCACGGAAACGCACGGCGCGGATATTGTCGCTGCCGGGAGTAAATACTTTTGCTTCAGAGCTGAGGCTGAAAAGGTGCCGCTTGTCGTAATATGTCTCCTCACCGGATGGCTCGATGAAAAATGCACGGTTGTAGAAGCGGTGTCCGGTGCGGGCTGCCATCGAGCCTGCTATAGCTACATTGTATTTGCGTGCAAGCTCTGTGATGGTGTGTATGGTGTTGCCTCCATTTGTCTCGGCTATGGTTTCCATCAATGCCGGGTCGTCAATGAAGCCGGTGGAAAACAGCTCAGGCAGCACTACAATATCTGTATCGGCGGGAAGTGTCGCCATCGCTTGCGCTACTGATGCAAGATTGGCTTGTGGATCGCACCAGCGGATATTGACGGGGATGGCGGCTATGCGAAGACTTGAGTTCATTATTCGGTAGTGAATTTTTCGGGGTATTTGCCGGCGGCTCCTTTGTAGAAATCTTTTACGCGGCGCAGGTCGGCATCAAGATCGCCTGTGGGAGTGAAAACATCTTTGATGGAGATTGTCTTGCGTGCATAGTCGATGACGCCAAGCTCGATAGGTACGTGGGCGTCGCGTGCTATGCGGAGAAATCCGGTGTGCCAACGGGAGGTGCGGCTGCGAGTGCCCTCGGGCGTGATGGCAAGCTGCAGTGTAGCTGCTGACTTGAATTTCTGCACCACCGCATCGGTGAGTGAGCCGGATTTTGATTTGCGGGGCACCGGGATACCTCCGATGGCGCGGAATATCGGGCCGAGAGGCCAAAAGAACCATGTGTCCTTCATCATGAAGCCGGCTTTGCGTCCGACGGCTGCATATGCGAGCTTGCCGAGCACGAAATCCCAGTTGCTCGTATGGGGGGCAACGCAAATAATACATTTCGGATAGTCGGGCGCAGTGATATCGACCGACCATCCGAAGAGTTTCAAAAGCCAGGCGGCAAGTTTCATTGGATTGCCTTGCGGGCTTCAGCCGGGATAAGGCTGTTCATTTCCTTGACGATAGCCACAGCTTTCTGGCCAAATTCCTGACGGAGCTGCTTGTATGCTGCTTTGAAGTACTGACGGCGAGCTTTTTTGTATTCGCTGAGATTTTCGGCGAAGTCGCGGGGTGTCTTGTCAAACCAGAAAGTGCACTTTGTGCGGGCGCCTTCCTGCAGAGCTGCGATCTGACGCACGATTTCGTGTACTTTCTCGCGGTCGACGTTGGCCGATACGTGTGCGGCTAAAAGTAGTTCTGCGGCGAGGTCACCACATACGAGGCTGATGTTTTTCTTTAGTTGACGTTTTGTTGCCATAGTTATTTGTTTTTAAGGATCTGTTTTTTCAGAGCAGGGAGAGATGGCGCTATTTTGAAATTTCGCGATTTATTGTCTTTAGAACGAAATTTATGGGGTTCTTGTTGCGGGTGCTCACCTAAAATCTCATCCATGATGAGTCCTGACTTATCGGGATGGGCCGTAGCGAGTACGACGGTGGCGGTATCGTCGGGCATGGCACGGAATTTCGCACAACAAGCCACGGCTGTATGCGGGTCGATGAGGTAGCCGTGGAGGTGATAGAATTGAGCTACTGTGCCGGCAATGTCGTCGTCAGATACGGAATGGCAGATGATATCACGGCGTATGGCGTCGATATCGTTGTCGTATAGAGCGAGCAGGCGAGGAAGATTGGTGGGGTAGCCGGAGTCCATAGCATGCGCGAGGGTGTGCTCGCATGAGGGTACGGCATTTTCGGGTGCGACAGATCCGTCAAGCACACGGGCGAGGGTGTCGTTGATAGTGCAGCCGGCTATGATCTTACCTATCGGCAGTCCCATCCGCTTGGCTATGACGGCTGAGACAAGATTGCTGAGATTGCCGCACGGGATTGCGAAATTTATGGTCTCGCAGCGGGGCTCGCGTGAGCGCAGACGCCCGTAAGCATGGAAGAAATATGCTATCTGAGGGAGTATGCGGATGATATTGTGGGTATTGGCCGAGACGATACGGTCGTGTTCATTCAATTCAGGATCGTCAACGGCCAGGCGTACCATGCGTTTGCAATCAGCGATGTTGCCGGCTACCTCGAAAAGGCGTACATTTGAGGCCTCGACGCCGTCGAGTGCCCCGAACCCATGCCGGTATCCGCCGGCGGGGTAGAGCACATCCACCTCCACGCCGTCCATATCGGCGAAAGCGCGGGCGATGGCCGCCCCGGTATTTCCCGTTGTGGCGGTAAGCACGGTGGCGTGGGCAGGCGCGCCGTCTTCCATCTGACGCAGGAATGATGCCATGAAGCGGGCACTGACGTCCTTGAATGTGCCTGTGGGGCCGTTGAATAATTCCAGAAAACGGTATTGAGGGGTGACCGTGAAGAGCGGCACCGGGAAGTCAAAAGCTTCGTCGACGGTAGCTTTCAGCATCGGAGCCGATGCCTCCGAGCCAAAAAAGGTGTTGGCCACCACGTAAGCGATCTCGGGGAGGGTCATCTCCTCGAGATTATTGAAATATGCGCGGGGCAATACAGGTATTTGCTCCGGTATAAATATACCACCATCGGCGGCGTAGCAATTGACTACAGCCTCACGCAGGTCGACGGATGTGTGTCCTTTAGTGCTGATATAACGCATTACCGCAGTTTTGCTATGAGAGTTGTGCAAAGATAAGTATTTAAAGAGTGTTTTCCAAATCTATATATGAACATTTCAGCGCCAAAAATGGTTAAAATTCAAATAATCAAGTCGTATAAATCAATGAAAACAATCAAAGCTCTGGCTGTAGCAGCCGTCACATTATGTATGAGTGCAGCCGCATATCCATGTTCGCGCGTGGTGTTCCGCGGTGATAGTACAGATGTTGTAATGGTGGGACGCACCCTTGACTGGCGCACACCTATCCCTACCAATATATATGTATATCCTGCCGGGATGAAAAAGGTGAGCATGAGTGAGGGGCCCCGCTTCGAGTGGACCTCGAAATACGCCTCAGTGCTCGCTGTGGGCTATGATGGCGGTGCCACGGAGGGAATGAATGACCGTGGTCTGTCGGTGAACGGTCTTTTCTGCCGTGGCTCGGAGTATAAAATCGCTGTGAAGGGCTCCGATATGAAGTGCATGAGCCTTGCGGTGATAGTAAGTTTCTTCCTTGATAATTTCACTACCGTCGATGAGGTGGAGGCCTGGCTCCGTGACAACGAATTCGGTATCAACGGAGCAACCTTTGACGGCGGCACAGTGTCGCTGCTGCATTGGGGCTTCACCGACCTTTCGGGTACTACGCTGGTGATGGAATATGACTCACACGGTAATATGAATCTCTACAAGTCGCGCGACTATCAGGTGCTGACAAACAATCCGCAATTCCCTGAACAATTGGCGATAGCCGAGTATTGGAATGGTGAAGTGGGCGGAGTGAATATGCTGCCGGGTACGGTGCGCAGTTCCGACCGCTTCGCGCGGGCGACATTCTTCATCACCCATCAGCCTTCGACGGGAGTGGGCACAGCTCAGGCATTCGAGCAGCTGAACACGTTGATTGATAATGTATCAGTGCCGGCCAACTATGAAGTGCCCGGGCAACCGAATCTGTCAATGACGCAGTGGCGCAGCATCAGCGACCTGAACAATCACCGCTATTATTTCAAGTTTGCCGATCAGCTCGGTATGTTCTATATCGACATGTCGCACCTGCTCCTCACGCCGGGGTCTCCCGTGTTGAAACTTGACACGTCGGATCATGCCGACTTTTTCGGCTGCGTCAACGACCGCCTGAAAGTATCCGAGCCTTTCAGCCCCATGTGGTGATTGCGGCTCAGATAGCGCACTCGATATTCCATACGAAGGCCCGCAGACCCAGTCGCGGGCTTTCGTCGTCGATAGCTTTGAGCCGTGCGAGGAGCGAGCTGACACGGTCGTCGGGCACCATGGCCAGAATGGCTGATGCGAGCGATGGCCAAGCGTGGGTGCCGTAATGCGGCTCGCCGGTATTGCTTCCACGGCCCGAAACTTGCTCCCAGGATGTGAAGCCTCGGCAGCTCAGGCGGTCAAGAGTGTCAATGATTTTATGATGGTGAGCCTGGTCATAGGCTATGAAAACAGCTTTCATGATTGCTTGCGGAGTTGTTTATGAAACTTTCGGCGGGAATTGCGCATGCCGTTGTGGGCAAAGATGCAGTAAAGAGCCGGCACGAAGAGCAGCGTGAGTATGGTGGAGAATGTGAGGCCACCGATCACGGCCGTACCCATCGGACGCCACATTTCGGCACCTTGTCCCGTACCGCAGGCCATCGGCACCATGCCGAGGATGGTGGTGAGGGAGGTCATGACCACCGGACGCAGACGCGACTTGCCGCCCAGTATCACTGCTTTTTTCACCGAGAGACCGCGCTCACGGTTGAGCGTAATGTAGTCGATGAGCACGATACCGTTTTTCACCACGATACCGATAAGCATGATGGCGCCGATCATACTCATTACGTTGAGGGTATGGCCCGAGATGAAGAGCATGATGAACACACCCGAAAATGCGAAGAGCACTGAAGTCATGATGATGGCCGGATAGGTGTAGCTCTCAAATTGTGCCGCCATCACAATGTAGACGAGTATGAGGATGAGTACAGCGAGCATGAGGAGGTCGGAGAATGATTCCTGCTGGTCCTCATATTGTCCGGCGAGCTGGATGGAAATACCCTGCGGTATATCCATTTTGTCAATGCGGGCTTGTGATTGCTCTACGATCTGGCTCATCGGCACGCCTTGCACTACGGTTTTGACGGTTATGATACGTTCGCGGTCTTTGCGTTCGATGGTAGGCGGTGTGAAATGCTCCACCACTTTGCCGACGTCGCGCACACGCACAGCCTGTCCGGCGGCATTATGGATCAGGATATTCTCAATATCGCTGATAGCTGTGCGCGATTCGGGGGCATACATTACCTTAATGTCGTATTCCTCGCCGTCTTCGCGGAAACGCGATGCGGTCTGGCCGTTGATACGGTTGCGCAGCGCATTGGCTGCGGTGCTGAGATTGAGGCCGTATATAGCAAGTTTCTCGCGGTCGAAGTCCACGCGGTATTCGGGCTGATAGTCGGCGCGGGATATTGTCACGTCGGCGGTGCCTTCGAGGCTCATGAGCATCTGTCTGAGGCTTGCGGCCACAGAGTCAGTCTCCGCGAAGTCATATCCGTAGATTTCGAAATCGACCGACGCCTGTCCGCCCATGCCGCCCATGGAGCCGCCCACGTTTACCTGAGCTTTCTTGTATTCGGGATATCTGTCGAGGTCTTTACGCATCAATCGGGCTATCTCGGTGATGCCGCGGTCACGGTCGCCGGGGTCGGTGAGGCGGATATTCATCGATACGATGTGAGGGCCGTTGTCGCTTAGCGAAGCAAAGGTGTTGTCGCTCGAAGCTGTGCCGGTGGTGTAGTTTATCACCTGTATTTCCGGATACTTCTCGCGCCACTCGTTCACAAGGCGATTGGTGACTTCATCGGCGATTTCCACACGGGTGCCGATCGGTAATTCAAGATTCACGGAAAGGCGTGCATCGTCGGCCGTCGGGAAGAACTCCGTGCCTACATGCTTCATCAGGAAGATAGAGCCTACGAATGCTCCGAGGCAGAGCAGTATGGTGATGGTCTTGTGCGATGTGACAAGGCGCAGCAGGCGGGCGTAAGCATTGTCGACGGCGTCGAGCGCTATATTGATAGGTGTGAAGAGCAGGTTGTAGAGCTTGCCGTGGTCGGTGACGCGGCGCAACAGCAGCGAGCAGAGCATCGGCGTGAGCGACAGCGCGCAGACGGTTGAGATTATCATCATGATGGTGACCATCCAGCCCAGCTGGCGGAAGAGCACGCCCGTCATGCCGGTGACCATCGTGAGCGGGAAGAATACTGCGATAAGCGTCAGTGTGGAGGCCACTACGGAGATAGCCACTTCGTTGGTGCCGTGCACGGCCGCCTGCTTCGGGTCGGAGCCACGCTCGATGTGGGTGGTGACGTTTTCGAGCACCACAATTGCATCATCGACCACCATACCGATGGATATCGACAGCGCCGAGAGCGAGACGATATTGAGCGAATTGCCGGTGAGCGCAAGATAGATGAATGATGCTATGAGCGAGATGGGTATGGTGAGGGTGATGATGAGAGTCGCGCGCCAGCGTCCGAGGAAGAAGAATACCACGATGACCACGAAAAGCAGGGCATACATCACCGTCTCGACGAGCGAATCGATGGTATTGCGGATATTGTCGGAAGTATCGACGATCACGCCGAGTTTTACGTCGGAGGGCAGGCGTTTTTGCAGCGAGGGAAGCATTTTCAGCACTTTATCGGAGATTTCCACCGAGTTGGCGCCACTTTGCTTCTGGATGATGATCATGGCGCCGCGTTCGCCATTATTATATGTGGTCTGGGCGCGTTCTTCGAGCGAATCGTCGATGCGTGCCACGTCCCGCAGGAAAATGTTGCGGCCCTGATAGGAGCCTACGACGATATCGGCCATCTGTTCGGAAGCCTCGAATTCGCCCTGCACGCGCAGGGAGTATGTATCGGAGCCTACATCGAATACGCCACCGGGGATATTTCGGTTTTCTGCTCCCACGATTGTGGCGATCTGCTCCACTGACAGATTATATGCCTCGAGCCGTGCGGGATCGACGTAGATGTGTATCTCGCGTTTGGGTGCACCGGAAATCGACACCGAGCCCACACCGGAGATACGCGCCAGGGGATTTGCCACGGCATCGTCGAGTATTTTGTAAAGTCCCGGGGTGCTCTCGCCGGCCTGTACCGACAGCATGATGATGGGGATCATGTCGGTCGAAAACTTGAATATGATCGGAGTCTCGGCATCGTCGGGCAAAGCCGATGAAATCATGTCGAGTTTGTCGCGTACATCGTTGGTGAGCACGTCGATATCCTCACCGTATTCAAATTCGAGGGTGATTACCGATATATTTTCGCGTGAGGCCGATGAGATATGCTTGAGGTCGCTCACGGCGTTGAGTACATTTTCGAGCGGGCGTGTCACATTTTGTTCGATATCCTGCGCGCTCGCGCCCTGATAAGTGGTCATCACCATCAGGGTATTTGTCTCGATGTCCGGATAGAGGTCTATCGGGAGTGTCTTGAGCGAAAAAAGGCCGAGCACCACCACTGCCACGAAGCATAGCGTGGTCATGATGGGGCGCTTGACTGCTGAACCGTATAAACTCATTTTGCGGAAGTATTTCGTTCGAGTATCTTGGCTTGTGCTCCGTCGGAGAGACGTACCTGTCCTGCTATCACCACAGTATCGCCGTCATTGATGCCGGAGAGCAGCTCGAAGCCGTCGTCGAGGCGTGACCCGAGCTCCACGCGGTGATATCCTACGGTGCCTGCGGAGTAGGTGTATACATACTTGTTGTTGGAGCCGGCTTGCTTGACCACAGCGCGGTCGGGCACCACGACATTGTCGCGCGTGCCGAGGCCGATGACTACGCGGCCGAACATCCCGGGGCGAAGCCGCTCGCCGGGGTTGGGCAGCGTCACCTCCACGGGGAAGGTTCGCGAAGCCACGTCCACCGCCGGTGATATGCGGCTGATTTTTCCGGAGAAACGCTCGCCCTCGTAAGCGTCGAAGCTTATTTCTACCTCCATGCCGTTTTTGATCACACTGAGGTCTTGCTCATTGACGTTGATTACGAGTTTCACCGATGGGGTAATCTGGCCGATTGTGAGCACGGGCAGCTGTCCGGTCATATCTCCGGGATCATAATTGCGCTCTGTCACTACGCCCGCGACGGGAGCTGTGAGCACGGTATTGTCCATCGTATTGCGGTATTGGCGGCGTGCGGCGTCGAGTTGCGCTTTGAGCTGGTCAACGGCGCGCTGTGTGCCGGCTCCGATTTCGAGGAGCTCCAGGGCGCGGTTGTATTCGCGTTCGGTGTCTTCGAGGGCTATGCGCTGTTGGTCGGCGTTGGCTGCGTCGAGAGTCACGAGCACCTGTCCGCGGCTCACGTGGTCGCCCACGTCGACGCGTATCTCGCGGATGCGGTTGGCCATCGATGGAGCTATATTATTGATATTGTATGCCTCTACGTTGGCGGTATATGAGCGGCTCTGCGGCACGGCGCGGGTATGAGCCACGTCGATGTCGATGATTGCGATTTCATCCTCCTCAGCTGTAGCCGCGGTTTCGTCGGTCTTGGCGCCACAGGCGCATAGGAGCAGCATGGCGGCGCAGGGTGTCAGATACTTATAGGGTGACATTATTATAGATTTATTTTAGCGTTGCCCAGCAGCAATTCGAGGTCGGAGCGGGCGATGAGACTGTTGTATACTGATTGATAGTAGCCCAGACGTGCGCGGGTGAGCGAAAGCTCGCTGTCGCGCAGGTCGAGGTATGAGGCGGCGCCGATCTCGAAACTGCGTTTCTGTATGTCGTGTGCACGGGTGGCCTCGGTCACGCTCTCCGAACTTGAGATGATCTGCTGTTCGTTGAGGCGTATGTTGTCGACGGCGAGATCGACTTGCGAGTTGAGCTGCCGCACAAGGTTGTCGCGGGTATATTTCATCTCGTCGAGCGCTATTTGGGCTTGCTTGATGCGGGCCCAGCGCTGTCCGCCCTGATAGATTGGTATTGATAGGGTGAGCCCCACCATCGAGTATGATGTCCAGCGGAAATTGCGGAATGGCGAGCCGTTCGACGATGAATTCCACATATAGTTGGCTGAGGCCGCCAGGGTAGGGTAAAGAGCCGATTTCTGTACTTTCAGCGACTGCGAGAGGGCGCGTGTCTCGATGGCGTTCATCTCGAGCGAAGAGTTGTTCATCAGGTCGGTCGACAGCTCTGATACGGGGCGCCGGCTTTCCTGTTCGTATTCGTCGAGCGTGGCTCCGGCCTCCACTACCGTGGCCGCATCCAATCCCATCAGCACGGCAAGCTGTAGGCGTGCGCGGCGTATGGCTATGTCGGCCTGTATGATTTCCGGCTCGATATTCTTCATGGCCACTGATGCGCGGAGCACGTCGTATTCCGAAGCGTCGCCCACGCTGAGCCGTTTCCTATATATATTATATGTGAACTCTGCCATGTCATAACTCTCCTGCACCACCCGGCGCGAATCATTGGCGAGCAGCAATGCATAATAGGCGTTTTTTACCTGATTTACCAGGTCGAGACGCGACGCACGTGATTGCTCGACGCTGCGGGCTATCTGTATATCGCTCAGTTTCAGCGAAGCCCATAGCTGGGGCGCAATCAGCGGCACGGCCGCCGAGAAGCCCACAGAATACGTGTTGTCGAGACCCATTTTGAATCCCGTGTCTGACTTTTTGTCGGATTGCACGGCGGCCTCTTCCTGGCCGGTGTCGTCTCCGTCGGAGCCGAATCCGCCGAATGCGTCCATGTCCATATATGCGACCTGCTTTTGCAGGGTGCGGTTGTATGATCCGCTGAAGTCGATGGTAGGAAGCAGATTGCCCAGCGATTCCTTTTTCGAATAGTCGGCTTTCGTCACCTCCATATCGGCGACGCGTACCGTAGGATTATCGTTCAGGGCGATTGCAAGACACTGGTCGAGTGAGAGCGTCAGCGTATCGGTGGGCGCGGTCTGAGCCGTCGCCTGTACGACGGCGAGCGCTCCGAGGCCCATTGCAAATAGATGTGATAATAAGGTAGTTCGTGACATATCAAGATAATTGCCGCAAAGTTAACATATTACGTCCAAATTTAAAATATATAGGCAAAAAAGACCAATCTATATGGAAAAACAGCCAATATTTGCCCATACGGCTCAAATATTTGTTTACATGGAGGATATGTATCCTACTGAATATTCAATTTATATTTTGCAGCTACGTAAAAATTTGTTAACTTTGCCCCCGCTAAATTAGTAACCGGTAAAAATTAATCTGGAAAACGTTCCTATGAATATATCATTCAAATCGTTGGTCATCGCCTTGTGTGCCTTTGGTATGGCCAGTTGCTCAGCTCCTAAGAAAGTACCATATCTTGTTGATGCGGAGACAATTCCTGCGGAAGTGCTATCGCAGCTCCCCTCTTCTTCCGACCCTGTGCTCGGCGCAGGCGACCTTCTGAATATCGAGGTTACAGCTCCCAATATGTCGTCGGTAGCAGGCTTCAACAAGGGCGTGTATATCGACGAGAAGGGCTCGATCACACGTCTCTCCAATACCAATTCTACCTATGGCAACAATCTCGAGGTGTCCACTGATTACTATCTCATCGGTAAGGATGGCGATATCACTTTCCCGATACTTGGCGAAATCCATGCCGCCGGTCTCACCAAAAGCCAGCTCGCCGAGACGATTTGCAATATGATATATCCCAAGTACGTCAAGGAACAGCCCAAAGTCGAAGTGCGTCTTATGAATTTCCGCGTCGTTGTCACCGGTGCTGTGAAGTCGCCCGGACGTTATCAGTCGCAGAACGAACGCATGAATTTCTTCGAAGCCATCGCTATGGCAGGCGACCTTGATATCAAGGGCGACCGCGAGAACATTCTCCTCTACCGTACAAATTACGACGGTACACGCGAGGTGCACAAACTCGACATCCACGACAAGAATTTCCTTCTTTCACCATACTTTAATCTCCAGCAGAACGATATCATCTACGTAGCACCCAACAAATCGATGGCCAACGCCGCATGGCAGCTTAATCCCGGTGTGACAGCAGCTATCACTTTCGTCGGTGGTATTTCGTCTCTCGCTTCTCTTGTAATCGGTATCGTTAACCTTACACGCAACTGATCATGACCGAAAAAGATCCCATCAACGCCTCCAATGGCAAGAACAACGAGGAGCTTTTTGATACCACAGGTCTCCTCCTCGACTATCTCGCGCACTGGAAGTGGTTTGCCATCAGTGTTGTAGTATTTCTGATCGGCGCTTATTTCTACATAGCCACTATCGTGCCTACCTATGAAGTGAAGGCGTCCATTTATCTCAAGACTACCAACTCCGAAAGTCAGAATTCTCTTGCCTTCAACCCCGAGAGCCCGCTTCTCTCGATGAAGAGCTACATCGACGAGACTGAGCTTGAGATACTCAAGTCGCGCAACAATGTAATCGACATCGTCGATTCGCTCAAAATGGCCTACTCATACTGGCAGGAAGGCAATTTCCGTGATATACCCCTCTACGAGAATAATACAATCATTGCGAGTCTCGACTCCGTATCCCTCTCACATCTCAAGGCTCCGATCCGCATCACTGTGAAAAATGGCTCGGATGACGGCAAATACGATATCGAGGCATCCACGACATTCAATGACGTGGACGATCACAAGGAATTCAACGACGTCGAGCTCCCTATGGATATCGAGCTTACGCAGGGCACTGTGCATCTCTCACGCTCGCTCACATTCCCGCAGCTTGCAGGCACTGAGAAAATCATCATCCGCAATCCGCATGAGGTAGCCGGCCTGCTCTCCTCGGGTCTCCGCATCGAGTTCGCCGAGAAAGCGCCCACAATCGTGCGTATAGCCTACACAACCCCTCTGCCCAATGAAGGTGTCGATGTCATAAATACACTCATTGATTTCTACAACCGACAGATCATCGAGGACAAAAACCGCTCGGCAATGCAGACCGAAGCTTTCATCCTCGAACGCCTCGTAAACATCAACAGCGAGCTCCGCGACGTCGAACAGCGTCTTCAGGAATACCGTCAGGCTCACAACATCTCGAATCTCGACCAACAGGTATCCACCAGTCTCGCCACTCAGAAGAGCACCGAGTCACAGCTCGCCGATATCGAAGCTCAGCTCCGCATTATCTCCACTATCGAGACCGCTATAGCCAATGCCGACCTCTATACTGCTCTCCCCTCTGTATCCAATGATGCGACTCTCAATTCCATCCTTGAGGCATACAATAAGAAGGTAGCTCAGCTCAACCGTCTCCTCGAGACATCAACTCCCGACAACCCCTTGGTGCGCTCCATGCAGGATGACCTCCAGCGCGACAAGACACGCATCATGCAGAACGTCGCATCGGTCAAAACCGGTCTCACCGCCCGACGCAACAACGTAGCCGCTATCGAAGGCCGCAGCGCAGGCCAGCTCGCTTCGCTTCCTCCTGTCGACAAAGGTCTCCAGGAAATCTTCCGCGAACAGCAGGTCAAAGTCAATATCTACACTTTCCTCCTGCAGAAACGTGAGGAAATCGCTCTCCAGAAGACTCTCGCCACACCGTCGGCCCGACTTATCGACGACCCGGTGGCAGGCAGTCCCGTCAGCCCCCGCCGCATGGTTATCTACTTCATTGCATTCCTGCTCGGCATGGCTCTCCCCGCAGCCATCATTTTCCTGCGCCGCATGATTTTCCCGGTATTCAAGGATCAGGAAGAACTCCAGCGCCTCACAAGTGTGCCTATCATCGGTGAAATCTCAGGCAGCGAATCCAAGGAAGACGATGATATCGTGGTAGGCGAAAACGTCGGCACTCAGATAGCCGAACTTTTCCGACTCCTGCGCAACAACATCGGATTCACCAAAAATGGCGCCGATAAGAAAGTGATACTTGTCACATCGTCGATCTCAGGCGAGGGCAAGACCTTCATAAGCACCAACCTCGCCATGATCTATGCCCTGACCGGCAAGAAAGTCGTAGTAGTGGGTATGGATATTCGCCGTCCGGTGCTCGCTTATAAGTTCCACCTCAACAACCAGCAGGGCGTCACGACTTTCCTCTCCGGACAGGTCAACGACATCAAATCGCTCATGCACCAGAGCAAGCTCTCGCCCAATCTGTACATTATCCCTGCAGGTCCTGTGCCGCCCAACCCCAACGAACTCCTGCTCAGCGAGAATATGGACCGTCTGATCGCCCAGCTCCGTGCCGATTTTGATTATGTCATCATCGACTCAGCTCCTATCGGCGTGATTTCCGATACATTCCTCATCGTGCGTCATTCCGATATACAGCTCTATGTGGCCCGCGCATCCTATTCTACAAAGAGCTGCCTGAAGACCCTGCATCAGGCCGTGGCCGACAACCGTCTCTCGGATCCATATATCGTGCTCAATGGCGTAGATATGCAGGCAAGCTCATACACGTATCGAAAGTACGGCCACTATTATCTCGCCGGCACCGGCCGCAATAAGCCATATGGCTACGGATACGGCCCCGATACCTCGAAAACAAAAAAATAAGCTTTGACGTTATAAATTGGAGGCTTGATTGAGCCTCCAATTTTTTTTAAAACACATTAATACTAATCCATCTAAAATCTTATCCGGATGAAGAAATTTCTCGCCGAAGGTATCGGCACTATGTTTCTCGTGATTCTGGCCTGCGGTAGCGCAGTGCTCGCCGGCCCCTCTATCGGTGGCCTCGGTATCGGTCTTTGCTTTGGCCTCGTGTTGCTTTGTCTTTGCTACTGCATCGGCAATATCTCGGGATGCCACGTCAATCCCGCTGTTTCATTTGCGATGTTTATCTCCGGCCGCATGTCCGCCAAGGACTTTGTCGGCTACGTGATCGCGCAGCTCATCGGCGCTACTATTGGTGCAGGTTTCCTCTATTGCCTCACTGAGATGGGTGCAGGTTTCAATTACGGTGGCACTACAGCACAGTCAGGCAGCTTCCTTGCCACTAACGTGCTCCAGCCCGGAGCTACTCCCATGATGGCTCTTCTTACCGAAGGCCTGCTCACATTCTTCTTTGTGCTCATCGTGCTCGGTGCCACTTCAGCCGACGCTTTCAAGAAATTCGGCGGTCTCGCCATCGGTCTCGCTTTGGGTCTGGTCAATATCGTCGGTATTCCCGTCGACAACTGTTCCGTGAATCCGGCCCGCTCCTTTGGCCCTGCCGTATTTGATCCTACTGCATGGGGCGATTTCTGGATCATGATTGTCGGTCCGCTCGTTGGTGCTGTCATCGCAGCCATCGCCTGGAAAGCTCTCGCCGTAAAGACGGAGCAATAATTCATCATCGACTCAACTGTATTTGCGACGCATCTGCCCCTACGGGCAGTGCGTCGCTGTCGTTTTTATGGAGCGTCCACGGCCTGAAAAATCTTATATATTTTGCATATTGTTCCGGTCTTATATCTCAGAGTATCAACTACATGGATAAATCTAAACTAATATTGTACTATATTGCTTTGTAGTGTTGTGTCGTGTGTGTAATTTTGCATCGCAATCACACCGAAGATTCAAATAATCCTAAATATACCTATAGACCTTTTATGAAACATTATCTCTTACTCGCAATGGCTTCTCTTGCGCTCACACAAAGTGCAGCTGCAATGGATGCTTCGCTCGTAGTATGGAATCAAAGCACTGCCGAAAAGCCGGGCAGCGATGCTCTGGTTTCCTATGCTCAATCGCTCAACATCTCACAAATCGGCGACAATTACCAGATTCCTTTTGCTGCTGTCACAGACGGTGCCGAGTACCGGCTTACTCTTCCCGGTGTCGCTGTGAAGTCCGGCGATACATTCTGTCTGCACATCTCCGACGGCGACAAGGATTACTGGCCTCACTATGATTACGCCGCATATCCCGAATGTCAGGACTGGTTTACCGACCAAGGCGACGGTCACGACATGAGATTCGGTCAGGATTACACCGTCACTGATGTCACTCTCAAAGTTTCAGGCTCAAGCTACAAGCTTATCTTCGGCGAAGAGCGCCATGATCCCAAGCCCGTAGGCACACCCTCCGGACATTATCTCCGCGGCACGCAGCTTGCAGGACAATGGGACAATACAAATACCGATTACCCCTTCTATTGGGTCGATGACTCACATACATCTATTTATATTGACTTCGAGCCGGCTCTCATAGTATCGGCTGAGGACGACCGCAATTTTGCCGTAGGTCCTCAGGGCAGCTGGGCTGAAAATATGACCATCGTGGCCGGCAGCAACACCAATTTCAAAGCCGGCGACAATGTATGCTTCTACGGTGGCGGACGCAACTTCACCCTTCCCGCAGGCCTCGAAGTAGCTCGCATCGAAATCACACTGCCTGCCAATAATGAATACGCTACCGGAAATTCAGTACCTTCTTCAGGTGCAGGTAATATGAAAATCATCACTGCCGCCGCCGCTTCCCGCAAATCAAACTTCGCACTCGACGTATGGTCGTCGGCTACTCTCGGCGAGGGTGGACCCTGGGACTCCGCAGGTGGTCTCTATAAACCCTTCCGCACCGACGACGAATACTTCAACCTCGACGACAAGTACAAGCAGACCATCACATTTGACGGTGGTGATACCAAAAACTTCCTTACATTCTACGGCCCTCTGACCGACGACGAAATCAAAGCTTACAACGATAAGGGTGTAGCTGCCCGCAAATACACTACAGATGATTACGAAACTTGGAAAGACCAGCTCGGTTTCCAGCGCGAAAATTCGTCTGAACTTTACGTGATCGACTTCACCGAGCACGAATCACAGGGCATCTTCATCACCACCCCGACCCGTACCGACATGCTCGACCACCGCAATGGCACAGCTGATCTCAGCAACTTCTTCTGCTTCGGTGTGCGCTTCGGCTTCATCGACATGGATTTTGAGCTTACAGGCGACGACTCGCAATCGGAAGCCGACCGTATCAACAATCACTTCCGCTATGTGAAGTGGGGACACCTCTTCCGTCTCAACGAAGTGGCCCGCCCGCTCAACGCCTTCCCCACCTACGACGCACAGGGCAATGTCGACGGCTTTACCGATGACTTTGGTCCAGCACGCTGGAATGGCTTCGATGGCGCTGACTGGAAAAGCAACGGTACCTCCGGCCTCGGCATCAACAATAATAAGATGGGCGATAGCCGCCTGCTGGCCGAACACGATCATTGGTTGAAGCAGATCTTCCTCGAAGTCGCCTATGACGAACACGGCAACAAGCACTTCTACCTCTACTTCATCGGCGAACGCAACATCATGGCCGGTATGCAGACCGAAGGCCGCTATTACTATCAGGAAGCTGATCCCGAAATCGAGAATCATCAGAATTTCGTGCACGGCTCGCCCAATATCTTCCACGGCACCCGAATCTCACTCAACGAGATGGGCTACCAGCGTTTCTTCAACCTCAACGTCGCCGACGCCGATGTTTGCCGCGAGATGATCGGTATTTCGCCCGAGGAATATCAGCAGTACCGTGGTATCAACAATTATCTCTACAATCTCGACCTTACCGACGACTACACTGTGGAGTCGAAATATGAGGTGCGTGATTCCGAAGATAATATTGTGAAGACCTTCAAAGGCCGCACCGTGGCACGCGAATTCTCTTACACAGCCCGCGACGGTGCCTACTACAACGGCGACGAAAAACTGCCTACCGAACCCGGTGGCGTAGCTATGCCCGGTGCAGGACTCGACCACAAGATCTTCATCGCCCCCGAAGCATTTGAGCTCCTTTACGATCCCGAAAATGCCCATAAACCCGTAAAAGTGACCATCAACAATGTGTACACTTTCGAGAACGGCGCTTTCCCCTCGAATATCAAGAAAGAATACGAGTTCCAGTGCGGTCACCCCGAGCATAATACTGAAATCCCTGTCACTGCCAATGCCAAGTGGGCCAACGAATCCTTCACTGAATTTACCTCACAGCTCAGCTGGCAGGAATTCGCTTCTGTCGATGGCTGGAAGGGTACTCTTCCCGTGGCAGGTTACACTATCAGCGCTTACGGTACTCCCGATGATGGTGAGACTCCCGATGCTGCCATGTTCTCCCCCGTTGATACTTCCACCGACTGGGTCAACTCGGCCGACATGAGCCTCGAAAGCCACACTTACAGTAATACCGCAAGAGAGCTCGGCCAGACTTACTATGTGCATTACAACGTCGAGACTCAGTACAACTTCGCTTACGTCAAGGATCTCTGCCTCGCCGAAAATCTCAATGAGACCAATGGCTTGGCCTACAGCCGGACCGATGGCGCCGACGAAACAGGTTATATCTCACTCCCCGTCGACGGAAAGGACCTCAATGGCAACGACATCCGCTACAATCTCCAGTACACCATCCGTCCCGAAAGCATCTCCGGCCGAGGCGTAGCCGTATTCTCTACCCTCACCGGTATTGACGAAATCGCTGCCGATGCCCTGGCTCCCGTCTACTACAACCTCCAGGGCGTGCGCGTCGATAATCCCTCGACAGGCATTTACATCAAAGTTACAGGCAATACTTCTGAAAAAGTAATCTTCTAATTAGGATTCTTTGGATTTTGGCCGGTGACGTCATTCGTGGCGTCACCGGTTTTTTCTATTTTGCAATTACATGCTAATTTGCTACCTTTGTAACCCTATGTGGAAAATCTGCCTGACACTTTTTGCAGCCATGCTGCCATTCACACTTCTTGCAGCCGATTCGGAATACCATCCGGTCGACAGCACCGCCATCAATTTGGAGGAAGTGGTCGTCAGCGCCTCAAGGCCTGCCTCCGATATCATCCCCGTGCAGACTCTCTCCGGCGAGCAGCTCCGCAAGCTCAACAGCAACACGGTAGCCGATGCCCTCCGATATTTCAGTGGAGTGCAGATCAAGGACTATGGTGGCGTGGGCGGTATCAAGACCGTCAATGTGCGCTCCATGGGTACAAACCATACCGGGGTAGTGTACGATGGCATCGCGCTGGGCAATGCCCAGAATGGCCAGATCGACCTCGGGCAGTTTTCGCTCGACAATATCGAGGCAATCAGCCTCCACAACGGCCAGCGCAGCCGCATCCTCCAGCCGGCACGCGATTTCGGCTCAGCCGCTTCGGTATATATGCGCACCCGCACTCCTGATTTTGAGGACGGTGAGACGTATCATGCCCGTGCCGCCGTGCGCTTCGGTTCATTTGACCTCCTCAATCCCTCCGCACTCATTGAGCTGAAGATTACCGACCGCCTCAATGCATCGCTCAGTGCCGAGTGGCTTACTTCGTCAGGCAAGTACAAATTCCGCTACCGCCGTGTGAATCCCGGCGGAGAAGTAGCTTACGATACCACAGCCGTGCGCCAGAACGGCGACATCGAGGCTACCCGAATCGAATTGAATCTCAACGGTCAGCTCCGCAGCGGCGAGTGGCACCTCAAAGGTTATACATATCATTCGGAGCGCGGTGTCCCGGGGGCGATTGTCAATAATGTCTGGCGTCGTGGCGAACGTATCTGGGATGCCAACAGTTTCGTCCAGGGGCGTCACCGCCAGTCGTTCGGCATCTGGACCACGCTCAATCAGATAAAATACGCATATTACCGCACACATTACGTAAATAATGACGACCGTCAGCTCCAGGTCGACAATTTGTACCGTCAGCGCGAGTTTTATTTTTCCACGGCAAATGAATTTTCCATAATTGACTGTCTGAGCGCTTCCGTCAGCTACGACCTGCAGTGGAATACACTCAATGCCGATGTCAGCGGCTTCGACCGCCCCGACCGTCTGACCGACATGCTCAGCGCCGCCGCATCGCTTGACCTTGATCGGTTCAAGGCACAGGCGTCGGCCCTCGGCACTTTCATCCATGATAAACTCCGCGGACAGCAATCCGCTACCGATCGCAGCGTCTTCACCCCCGGCCTGTATCTGAGCGCTTATCCGCTGCGCGCCCGATGGCTCTCTCTGAGGGCATTTGCCAAGCGCTCTTTCCGCATGCCCACTTTCAATGACCTCTACTATGCCGACGTGGGCAACAGTAAGCTCAATCCCGAGCATGTGACCCAATACAACTTCGGCCTCGTGATGGAACGCTCCGCGCGCCGTGGGCTCTGGCGGGCCGCCACACTCAGTGTCGATGCGTATTACAACCGTGTAAAAGACAAAATCGTGGCTTATCCCAAGGGCCAGCAGTTCCGCTGGACGATGCTCAATCTCGGCCGTGTCGACATCCGGGGCGTGGACGTGAGCGCTCTCTCCACTTTCGCGCCCATCCGTGACCTCTCCGTAACTCTGCGCGCCCAGTACACTTTTCAGCGCGCCATCGATGTCACCGATCCACGCGACAGTTATTACCGCGACCAGATTCCGTATATACCACGTCATAGCGGCTCGGCCGTGCTCAATCTCGATTGGCGCGGGTGGAATCTCAACTACAGTTTTATATACGTAGGCGAGCGCTACAACCAGCAGGAAAATATAATCTACAATTACACCCAGCCATGGTATACCTCCGACCTCTCGCTCGGCTATGATTTCAAGCTGCGCCGTGTCAAAGTGCGTGCTCTCGCCGAGGTCAATAATCTTCTCAGCCAGGACTATGATGTGATTTTGAATTATCCCATGCCTAAGCGCAACTATCGCTTCTCTCTTACTTTTGAAATATGAAAACCTCTCTCTTTTGTATCTTATCGGCCTTTTTCTTCCTCTCCACCGCATCATGCAGACATGATGAGATGATATTCCCGACGCAGACTGATGAAATCAAGGATGAAAATCCCGATAGCCGCATCCGCGGCTTCTATCTCCTCAACGAAGGCAATATGGGCTCCAATAAGTGTTCGATTGACTTCTACGACTATGCCGACGGCTCATATTACCGCAATTTCTATGCCGAACGCAATCCGGGTGTGATAAAAGAACTTGGCGACGTAGGCAACGATATCCGCATCTATGGCTCGCGCCTGTACGTCGTGGTCAATTGTTCGCACAAAGTCGAGGTCATGGACGCACACACCGGTGTGCGCATCGGCCAGATTGATATTCCGAATTGCCGCTACATACGTTTCCGCAACGATAAAGCCTATGTTTCGTCATACGTCGGTCCGGTGCAGATCGGCACTTCGTCGCCCAAAGGTGCGGTCTATGTGGTCGATACCCTGTCGCTTCAGATTGAAGACAAAGTCACGGTAGGATACCAGCCCGAGGAGCTTGAGTTTGTCGACGACCTTCTCTACGTGGCCAACTCCGGAGGCTATCGCGCCCCCGATTATGATAATACAGTGTCGGTGATTGACATCGCACAGATGCGGCAGATACGCCAGATTCCCGTAGGGATAAATCTCGGGCGCCTGAAAAAGGACCGCTACGGCAAGCTTTGGGTCACCTCACGGGGCGATCACAAGGAAATCCCCTCGCGCCTCATGGTGCTCGACAAGGATTCAAAAGGCAATATGCAGCCTGTCGATACCCTCGATATTGCTTGCACCGACATGGCCATCCGGGGTGACTCCCTGTATTATTATGCCGCCGACTGGAGCGATATCACAGGCAAAAATACAATCTCATACGGTATAATCGATGTACGCACGCGTGCGCGTGTATCGGCATCTTTCATTACCGATGGCACCGAGCGCGAGATAGTCATGCCATACGGTATCGCTATTCACCCCGAATCGGGAGATATTTTCGTCACCGACGCCAAGAATTACGTAAGCAGTGGCACACTATACTGCTTCTCGCCTGACGGACGCAAGAAATGGAGCGTACGCACTGGCGACATACCCGCACATATTGCATTTTTACCGAAATGAAAAAGATTTACTTTGCCTCAATGATCTTGGCGGCCGGCATGGCTGCCTGCTCCCAAAATGACTCCCCAATTGTAGGAGTGGGACTGGATGATGTATATTATGTCGCCCGTATGGAGAAATTGCGACTCGATCCCGCCATCACCGGCACCGCCTATCGCTGGACGGTCGATGGCAAGGATGTGGCCGATACGCGCGACTACATTTTCGTGGCAAAAGACGAAGGTACATACCGGCTGCAGTTTGAAATCATCGACAGTGCCAATCCATATACCTGGGATATCACGGTAGTGGTGCGCCACGAAGATGTGGAATACACACCGTATATTTCGAAAGTATATGAATATTGTCCGGCGCCGGGGCAGTTTGTCAACACCATGCCGGAATTCGAATCAGGCGATACCTACGCCGACATGCTCCGAAAGGTCGAAAATTGCATCTCCGGCACAAACGACGAGCTCATCACCCTCGGGGCATACGGCGGATATGTGACATTCGGATTCGATCATACGGTGGTCAATGTCGAGGGCGAGAAAGACTTCCGCCTGTGGGGTAATGCTTTCTATGATGCTACCGTCGAGGGTGAGCTGAGCGGCTCATCGGAGGCCGGAATAGTAATGGTAAGCATCGACTCCAACGGCAATGGCCGGCCCGACGACCCGTGGTATGAACTTGCCGGAAGTGCCTATGCCGACCCTGCCACCATCCACGGCTACACCATCACCTACCTCGCCCCTGATCCCGATCGCGAAATCATCGCCGACAAAAGCCTCGGCATCATCGATCTCAATTACATAGGCTGGAAAGATTCGGAAGGCGCTGAGGCGTATATCCCCAAAACCACTTTCCACAATCAGGACTATTATCCCGGTTGGGTCGATGCGTCGGCTCTGACATTTACCGGCACCCGCTTGCCCGACAATAAGATTGATGTGACAGGGCGGGGCACCTATTATACATTAGAGACATTTGCATGGGGATATGCCGACAATCATCCCAATTCGGAAGCCGATCTCAACTCATTCGATATCTCCTGGGCCGTCGACTCCGAGGGACGCCGCGTTTCACTGCCGGGCATTGACTTTGTGCGCGTCTACACCGGCCTCAATCAATATTGCGGTAACATAGGCGAGACCTCCACCGAAATCTCCCGCGCCCAAGACCTCCATCTCCCATTGTGATGGGAGTGAGGCGGATACAAGAAGAGGCTGTTACTTTTGAGTAACAGCCTCTTCTTGACTTTAAATAAGTCGGGGTGAGAAGACTCGAACTTCCGACCTCCACGTCCCGAACGTGGCGCG